>JAFGEX010000134.1 GCA_016931355.1 bacterium | reverse complement strand
TTCGATCACGGTCCTGCACCAGTTCCTGGACGCGCCGATGATCAGCTCCCGCACATGCCATTTCAAATCCGAGGCGAAATTGCCGGGCGCTCCGATCCATTGCTCCGTGAAATAGAGGTTTTTATCCGGATGCGCGTCATGCACGGTGCTCAGGGCTTCGATTTCACCGCCGTACAGATGAAACGCAGATCCGTCGATGAACGGCTTCGCCTCCGCATCGTCCAGGACGGAAATCGGATAATCGGGCCGGTCCGCATTGTGGTCGTAGATGATGATCTTGGTGGAAAGCCCCGCGTCCCGGAAGGCCGGTCCCAGGTTTCTCTTGATGAACAGGGCCTGGGAATTCTCAACCATCAGCATGCTGGGATTGTTCCCCGGATGCAGAGGCTCGTTCTGGGGCGTGATCGCGTCGATACGGATGCCTTCCGAAGACATGCCCTGGATGTACTTCACGAAATAATCCGCATAGACGTCATAGCAGGTCCCCTTCAGGCTGCCGCCGATGCTGCTGCCGTTCGTCTTCATCCAGACCGGCGGGGACCAGGGGGAGCCCAGGATCTTGATGTTTGGATTGATCTGCAGGATCTCCTTCAGCACCGGGATGAGATGCCTTCTATCCTCATCCAGCGTGAAATGCTCCAGATCCATGTCCGTTTCGCCTGCGGGAATGTCGTCATAGGAAAAGACTTTTTCGTCCAGGTCGGAAGCCCCGATGCTGACCCTCAGATAACTGACGCCGATGTTCGTACCCGTTGTATCGAACAGTTCGGTCAAAATTTGACTCCGTGCTGCAGCAGACATGCGGAATAGATGAAAGGCGCTGCCGCCGGTAAGCGCGAATCCGAACCCGTCCATCTCCTGGCGCAACCGGTCCGGATAAACGGTGATGGTCTGTAGCCCGTCTGTTCTGCCCGTATCCGCTCCGGCTGTCTGTTCGACAAACTTGATGTTTTTCGCAGGATCGCTGAGCCAGAACAGAACGGCCTTGTCTTCCTTTGGATTGTCATCCGGCGGTTCCGGCTGATTACCGGATTTCCCGCATCCCATGTTGAATGCGAAAATCATCAAAAGAATCATTTTCCAATAAGAAAACGGGACACGGCTGCCCTTTACCTGTTTCCGTATCATGGCTGGCTCCCTTCAAGCATCCTTCAAATGTCCGGACACGGCTTCTTTGACCGCCCGCTTTTTGCGTCCGTCACATCGTGATCGCATTTGGAAATAGAAATCAAAATCGTCAAGTCGAAGCGTTTTCCCGGCCGGTCAGCGTCAAAACCATGTTCTTGCTTTATACTCCCCGTACTCGGGATATTTTTTCTCCAATTCCTTTTCTTCCAAAAATTTCCAAACCAGGATATGAACGATCCAGATGACCGATGACAAAGACGACAACATCTTCCGCATGAACAGGGGGAATCCGATGATCCAAATGATAAATCCCAAATACATGGGATTCCGGATCCTCGAATAGATCCCGGTCTTGATCAAAACACCCCTTCCCTCAAATCCCTTCATTTTCGTATGGGAAAAAACAAAAAGAAAAACACCGGCGACAAAAAGGAACAATCCGAGACCTCTGATCCATCCTGGAACGGGCAGGATTGTCGGATCAAGCAGACACATCTGAAACCAGGAAAACCACAGAACAAACATAACAACAAAGACGGAAGAAACTGCCGCCCGGGTCCTTGCCGCTTTCAGGCCATGGTTATTCAGGATATGAAAAACCGTGCGATAGGCATAACAGAAAAAACATATCCCGAACCAAACATAAAATGTTTTTAACATCCGGATGTCTCCTTGTGAGCAACCTTCATCCGGCAAATTGCGTTCCGTTCATTTCCGCCATGGCACTGACGGGTGAATGGATGCGATGCCACGGCCTGTTGAAGCCCCCTCACACGCTGCCGGAAAATCCTGACCGGTTCATGAAAAGACTTGACTATTTGCATATCTCGCCTGCGGCAAGCAGCCAAACCGTCATCCGCCTGGAAAAAACGGATCTTTCGAACACCCCCGAAAATTCCTCCTATTGAAGCTCCCCGGCATAGAGCTGCCTGGGAATCTTCGATCTGCAGGGAAAAATTTGTTTGTATTCGCTCGAGCCTAATGGATCAGGGATGTCGACGATACGTGCCCGAGTTGCGAGTTCAGCCTGGAGACCGGGAGGAATGTCGAATGAAATCATCTATATCTGTCAATCCAATAATTTGGCTTTCTGTGTTGATGGGCTATTGCGATTACATGAAGATGATCCTTTTCTATGGAATAAAGAATTTTGTAAGGAAAATTATGCAATAAATATTTTCTGATTTCTTTTGTTACGGAGGGCCATGCCGTGGGATAATCCTGAATTCGCCTCAAGGATTTTTGAATTTCTTCCCTAAAAGTGAAACCCAACCCCGGGAATTCCAAATCATAGAATTCGAATGCATCCCTTAATTCATCCCGGGCCAGTTCATTGAATATCACATTCATCAATTTTATTCTCCAAAAACATCCGAATAACTGACTCCTTTTAATTTGCCATTTCGATATGCTTTCAGTCTTTTCTCTGCCTCGATGGTCCAGATCTCATCGATGGTTTTATCCGGCTCGTCCAAGCTTTCAATAAGTCCGGAAAGCAGCATGATTCTCTCAGCGGGTTTCAGCTCAAGGGCCTTTTTTAATAATTCTTTGCTGGCTTCCATGGCTGCGAACTCCTCAATTATTAATGATTGCTTTTGCTCACACCGGCTTGCCCCGAGGGGATGCGTTCGCTTTCGGATTCAATATAATTTAAAAATATTTACAATGATTGTAAATGAGAATTATTCAAAACTGATCCAATCCATTTCAACCGGTCCCGCATCTCCGGCCGAAACGATCAGGTTGCGTATACCGGATGGCCTTTCCGGTAATTTGGACTCCACAACCGTCCAATCCGGACTTTCCGGAATCTGCACACGGGCCAGCACAGGTCCGTCGGTCTGGTCCAGGCGGATTTCAACTATCCCGCCCGCGCCGGAGGCATTCACACGGACGGATTTCCATTTCCCGTGTCCGAAATCAACGCTGTTGTACCGGATCCATGCGTCTTTTGCGTCCAGAACCGTCTTCCATCCTTCCTGCCTGTGCAGTGTATCCAGGAACGCGACAGAGGCCCCGATCTCACTGAGGGCACTGTAACGGTCGATCTGAATCCGCCTGTCCGCCGGAGTGGCGCCCGCGCCGCGCCAGGTCGGGATCACCTTTTGGATGGTCCCGTCCTCATTGAAAAACAGGCTGTCCGCCCGGATGGACCTGTTCTTGTCGAAATGCGGGGAAAGATCGTTGTGATGATAGAACAGGTACCACTGGCCCTTGTACGCGATGATGGAATGATGATTCGTCCAGCATCCTGTGGGGGATTCGTCCATGATCACGCCGCCGTATTTGAACGGCCCCCTGGGATTGTCGCCCGTGCAATACACAAGCCTCTCGGTTTTGTTCTCAACATGGGGGAATGTGAAATAATAGATCCCCTTCCGTTCGAAGAGATAGGGGCCTTCCTTGAATTTCGGCGGCAGTTCCCCGACTTTCTGCGGCTTCTCGTCCAGCTCCTTCATGTTGTCTTTCAGCCTGGCCATGAGCAGGCCTCCGAATCCCGCCCAGTACAGATAGGCCTGCCCGTCCCTGTCGATAAACGGATTGGGATCGATTCCCGAGACACCTTCTATCGGCTTCGGTTCGGGTGTGAAGGGCCCGAAAGGCTTGTCTGCTGTTGCGACGCCTATCGCAGAACCCCTGCCGAATGCCTTATCCCTGCTGCGCGCGGGGAAATAAAAATAATATGTCCCGTTTTTTTCAATGCAGTCCGGCGCCCACATGCTGTAAGACGTGGAATCAACCCAATCCACCTTGTTCTGGGACACGATTACACCATGGTCCGTCCAGTCCGTGAGGTTCTCGGATGAAAAGACATGATAATCCGCCATGCAGAATCCGATCATACCCTGTCCCTTGCCGCAGGGGATGTCATGCGAAGGATAGACGTACACCCTGCCTTCGAAAACCCTTGCGGACGGATCGGCCGTGAACTGGTCCATGATCAAGGGATTTTGGGCGATTGTGCTGTTGAACCCGAACAGCAGGAGGCCGCATAACCCCAATGGTCTCCATAAAGATTTGCTTTTCATAGGACGGTCCTTTCGCCTGATGAATCGGCCGGCTATCATCAACAACGATGATCCGGCGAAATCCCGATCGTCATGCGCCTTGCGCGTGACGGATGATTCGGCGTTAAACGATATGCCGACCCTATTCCCCTGTCATGTCCTCGTACACCGGTATCGGATCTTCTGTCCGGACAAGGACCTGTTTGACTGCGGCATTCGGGAAGGCTCTTTGAGCGAATTGAACATTCTCGGCGGACGGCTGCTCCCGGTAGGCCTCCATGACGATCCATTGTCCGGGATCCAGTCCTTCGAAAGCGCCGCTGCGCTGAACAATGAAATAGGGCTGCATGTCCCCGAAAAGCGGAAGCGCGTCCTCGAGCAGCGCCTGAGCATCCGTCTCGCTCCCGGCCGTCGAACCGACAATGAGGAACAGGGCCTCACCCGGATGCGGGGATCCGCCGAGGCCGCGGGCGTACGAAAGCGATTTCCCGGAAAGGGCGCTGGAAGCAGCGCTGCCGGCCACCGAAGCTTCAGGGGGCGGCTGTCCGTTACTCTTCACACCCTTGCATCCGAACAGTGCCGGCAAAATGACGGGGATCATGACCATTCTAAGATAGAACCGTAACTTCAGATGCAAAACACCCCCCTTATGCTTGTAATTTCAGCCTGGATTGCCGCGCGCATCAAATGCCCGCAAAACATGGAAATGCAATGCCAACCGTCTGTCCGTGCCCGATCCCATCTGATTTCCGGACCGGATTTGTATGCTCATTTTTTCCTTTTCCAAAATCGGGGGATCCACATCGGCACATCCCGCATGTATTGCTCATACGCATCGCCATAAAGCCTCAGGCACAGCTTCTCCTCGTGCCTGGCAATATGGTTCAGAAAAATGAACACGGGAACCAGGATGAACGTTGCAGCAAGAGACAGGCTCAACATCAGCAAGCCGAGATAAAGGAGCGCCTCGCTCAGGTAGATGGGATGCCGGATCGCTCCGAATACGCCGGTTCGGATGACAACCGGCTTCTCCCTGATTTTTCCAAAGACTGCGGTCATCCCTTTGATTGCCAGAAAGGCGGACAGGGACAGCAAGATCAGTGCGGCAGGCAGCCTGACGGAATTTGGGATGATCTCGTTTAAGAAGGTTGTGCAACCGAGTATGAACGTGTCACCGATCCAGACGACCGCAAAGAGGACCGCAATGGCAAGCTGGCCCGCATCGCCATATCGATGTTCTCCTGCGAGGTCAATCCGGCGGCTGTGATGATCTCCCTTTGCATCACGACGAGTCACGGTTGCGCCTTTCTCATTCTGTTTGTCCGGGAGAATTTCCTGATGGCTCCATGATTTCCGGCCCATGAAGCATTTACAACGAGCATCCGCGTCATCACGAACCGGCAAGCCGGCGCGATCAGGTGGATTTTTTTATGCTCATCATGTAATAAAATGATTTTATTGAATGGAATCAAACGATTTTTCTGATAAGCCAAAGATGTCCGGATCAACAAGAAACGGATATGTGCCCCCCTGGATTGAAGCTGTCAGCCGTTGAGTTGCCGGGGAATCTTTAATCTGCCGGAAGTAGACATCCCAATACCCGCATACCACGGGGCGAGCCTCAGGGGAATGCGCTCGCTGTCAGATTCAATTCTTATCGGAAACTCATCTCTGTGAGTGCGGCGACAAACTGAATAAAAAATTCGGGAAAGAAGTAAGAACGGTAAAAATCAGAACACCTGGAAACGTCTACAGAATGATCCTGTCCGCCATCCTGCCTCCTGAATGGAAACCAGGCCATTCGAACTCACATTTCAGACCGGTGACACACGCCGGGTCCAGTCCGCCAGGGCTGCCAGCAAATCCTTCAGAAAGCCCTTTGCTTTTTCATCCGTCAATCTCCCTTCCGCGTCGAAAGCCTGTTCAGCGTGGGTGATCATGACTTCAGGCTTGCCCAGCGGAAGAGCGCCGGTATGCATGAGAATCTGACGCAGATGCATCTGAACCCGCGCCGTGCCGAATCTCCCGGTGCTCGCACCGATCACGGCTGCCGGCTTTCCGGCCAGGGGCTGCCGGGGCGGGCGTGAAGCCCAATCCAATGCGTTCTTCAAAACACCGCTGATCGAGCTGTTATACTCCGGCGTGGCTATCAGCAGCGCATCCGCCTCCGCCAAACGCGTCCGGAATTCCAGCACCGGCTCCGGAAACGGCTTCTCCGAATCCTGACTGAAAAACGGCAGTCTTGAAAGGCTGTAGATTTCCAGCACCGCGCCGTCCGGCATCAGTCCTTCAGCAGTCCGGAGAAGGGCCGTGTTGTAGGAGCCCTTGCGGAGGCTGCCGGAAAGGCCCAAGACGCGTATGGATCTGGAAACAGCCATTGTGACTAAAAACTCCTTTCATGCCGAAGGGCTTGATCCGGAAGCCCGACGGGCGCCGGAATAAGGCTGGCTTGGTTCCGGCCATCCCCCTTGCTTATTTACGGTCAGAACATGTATCAGCGCTCCCTCCGATTCCCCGCACATATTCACCCCAATGGGCCTTCGCCGGGCCACAGGCTGTGCAAGGGTGGTCCTGCGGTGTCATGCTCCTGACCGGGCCGGATCCGGCACAGTCAAGACATCAAACGTTATTCTATATGCGACAGGTGCGACAACACCGCTTCCATCATGATCGGGTGGATATGACGGTTGGCAGCCACCACATTCCCGGACTGCATGAAATCATCCCCGCCCCTGAAATCTGTGGCAATCCCGCCGGCCTCGCGGAGGATCAGCACGCCTGCCGCAATGTCCCAGGGCTTGAGCTTCATT
>JAFGEX010000133.1 GCA_016931355.1 bacterium | reverse complement strand
TGAATATCCGGCATGGCCATGGATGCCCCCAATATGCCGGGGAGATGGGCCACATGGACGACCTGCTGGGGGGCTTGGTCGTTCCGTACCGCTTCGATCATGGCCGCGTCCGCGTAGATCAATCCCGGCACGCGCATGCCCCTGGCGTAATCCGCCGGTATTCTCCACCGGAAATCATCGACTTTTTCCAGGGGGCCTTTCCATTTCTCACTCATGAACCGTTTTTCTCCGTGCATGGATGAAGAGTGTAGAGATCAGCCTTCCGGTCTTCCCACAAATGGTTTTTCGGCGTGATGCGCTTATCCCTCGCCCTGAGCGGATCGATCCGGACGGATGAAAGTCCTTCCTCCTCCCTGCCCATCCGGACCAGGACCTCCCCTGAAGGATCCGTGATCTGGCTTGATCCTATAAAAACGAGCCTGTCACTGCCTCCGCGTTTTTCCGCGCCCGTCCGGTTGGCCGTTGCCGTAAACACGCGGTTTTCGATGGACCGCGTGATCATGGCATCCGGGCAGTACGGCAGGACTAAGTTGGAGGGATGGCAGATGATGTCCGCTCCCGAAAGCGCCAGGCTTCGGGCAGCCTCCGGAAAAATCCAGTCGAAACAGACCATCAGCCCCACGGAGGCAAATCCCAGGTTGAAAACCGGAAATCCTTCCGTTCCCGGGGAAAACCAAAGCTTTTCATCCCAAAACAGATGCGCTTTCCGGTAAGTCCCGATCCAGCCCTCAGGCCCGATCAGCACGGCAGAATTGAAGCAGTCATCGCCGCATCTTTCCGCCATGCCGAAAACCAGAAAAAGGCCCCTGTCGCGGCAGATCCCGGACAGAATTTCCGTTGTCCTGCCTCCGGGTACAGGTTCGCTCTGATCAAAGGCCTCCATGCGTGAGAGGAACTGATATCCGGTGGTGCACAATTCGGGCAGAACGACCAGATTCCCTTCCGCTTTTTGAAGCTTTCCTGCAGACTGCCGCGGAATACCTCGATGCGTGGCATACCCGGTCCTGACCGGAGCCCCCTTTGCCTGCGGCAAGCTGCCTGCCCGGCCGGCTTTGATCCGGCTTGGAACGCGCCTGCTGAAAGATTGCAGCTCCCCGGCGGCCCGAGAAGGGGATCTTCGATCCGCAAAGGAAGAAACATTTGGATTCGCCCGCTTCCCCCGGGGAATGCGCTCGCCCGCAGATTCAAGGACTTTCGCGATCCGTTCAAGATTCCCCGTCTTGTCGCCGAACGCAGGGGAGAATTGAAAAACGCCGAGTTTCATCCGCCGTTTGCTCCAGTATCCCGTGCCTCAGACCGCATCGCCGGCATGCGGTGTTCCCGCGAATCCCTCAATTTGCTTTATGGAATATACCGGCGCTGCGCCCATCTGAGTGGCTGTGAAGGCCGCAGCCCGGTTCGCGGCCGCTGCGGCCTCACGGATGGAATCCCCGGCAAGGAACCGGAGCGCCAGCGATGCGGAGAACGCGTCCCCGCATCCGGTGGTGTCCTTCGCCTGAACCGGCAGGCCCTTATCATGCACGCAATCCTTTTCATCCGCCAGCAGGCAACCCCAGGCGCCGAGAGAAAGCGCAGCCCATTTCAGCCCGAATTCCCGAACCAGCCAGCTTAGCATGGAGGCGTCTTCCATATCGTCCCTGCCGAACAGCTTTTTGATCCCGGACATTTCACCCTCATTCATCTTGAGGATGTCCGTTTTCGGAAGGGACATCATCACGGCGTCACGGACCCGGTCCGTCCATCCCCTGAAATTGACGTCAAAAACACGGACTGCGTTTACCGCATGGTCCAGGAAGGATTGAATGGAACCGGCCGAAACGGTGTTTCTCTGGGCCAGGGTCCCGAAGAGCACTGCGTCCGCCTCCCCGGCAATGTCCGCCAGGATTTGATCCCAGCGTATATAATCAAATGCCGTATCCGAGGAACAGGCAAAGGTGGGGATGCCCCCTCTATCCAGCGTGACCCTGACCGTGCCCGTAGGCCTGGAGCCGCAACGCTGAATGCCCCTTCCGGACAATCCCCTTTCCAGCACCGCCTCGATGAGCGAATCACCGTCCGCATCCGTCCCGACCGAACTGACAATCATGCCTCGAGCGCCGAGATTCCGGGCGTGCAGGGCCGCATTGGCCGGCGCGCCCCCGATATGACGGCAGTCCGGATAGAGGTCCCACAGCAGTTCGCCGAGGCCCGCGAACAGGGGTTTTGGAGCCATCTATCGCAGCCACTCCCGGATCATGGGGATCAGGCCTTCACCGAACCCGAACGGCACGGGCGTGAAGGAAAGGATGAAGACGGCGATCATGAAAAAACCGAGCGCCTTGCGTTTCGGATCCAGGCCGCTTTGGTCATCCATTGTCGGCGGATGCCTGCGGAAAACGGTCAGGAGCACCAGCAAAAGCAGCCACCCGAAATAGAGAAAAAGGCAGACGGCCGCCATGACTGCAAAAAAGATAAAGGCCACCCATTTGCTTCTCTTTTTGAAAAGGGCATAGACGATATGGCCTCCGTCCAGCTGTCCGACCGGAAGCAGGTTGATCGCTGTGACCAGCAAGCCCACCCAGCCCGCATAGGCCAGGGGGTGCAGCAGCACATCCTGGTTTTCCCCGACAGGGCCGATGACCAGGCGGACCAGGATTTTGAAAAGCAGGGACTCCCCCAGGCTGAAACCGTCCGCAGACGCAGCGGCCCGCTCCACAACCTGGGACATATCCAGCCCCAGGAGTATGGCCGGCACGATCAGGACCATGCCTGCCAGCGGGCCGGCCGCGCCGATATCAAAAAGGGCCCTCCGGTTCGGAATGGTCCCGTGCATTTTGATGATGGCGCCCATGGTGCCGAAAGGCCAGTACGGGACCGGTATGAAATAGGGCAGCGTGGCAGGCACGCCGTGCATCCTCGCGGTCCAGAAATGGCCCATCTCATGGCAGAGCAGAATCGCCATGATCCCCCCCGAATACCAGAACGCCCCGGCCAGGCCGTCCGACAAACCGACCAGAAAAGTCGTGCACACCGTCAGGATGAAAAGCAAAAGATGGACGCCCTTGCCGTCCCATGCACGGAGAAGGGGATTGAAAGGCCTGAAAAGGGCGGCGGATCGGGCGAGCAGTTTCTTCAACATATTCTACCTGGATCCCGGAAGCGACCATTCCACCTGAACGGCATCCCCGATCTCAAGCGAGCCTTTCCTCCGCGCATTGTCCTCCCGGACTGCGATCTCGATCGTTTCTCCGCTTCCGAAAACGGCCGCGAACTCGCCCGGTCTGGCCGCAGAGTAGGAGTTCACGATGCCCTGCATCCAGATGCCGCGCACCTGGACCGAAGCCCGGGCGCCTGCAGGCAGGAGGGATCTGGGAATGTTGGTCACCGCATTACCGAACCGGTCGAAAAACACGATTTCTCCGGATGCCTTTCCGGATTCGACGCGCAGTTCCGGAACCGGTCTGACGACCGGTTCCCTGCAGGGAGGGCCGAGGGAATCCGGGGATACGCCCAGAGACAGATGCCCGGCCGCAGGCGCAAAGATGTCCCTTCCGTGAAAGGTGCCGCTGACCTTCCCCCTTCTGAATTCGGGCTGCACGACCTGAAATGCCCGGAATCCCGGGTCATCCTGGTAAACGTATTTGAGGATGCCGTTGTCCGGCGCCAGGAAGATATGGCCCGCGGCCTGAACGGCCAGAACGGCCCTCTGTCCGCCCACACCCGGATCCACGACGCATACATGGATGGTCCCCCTGGGGAAAAAAGGGTACGCCTGATGCAGTACATAGGCCCCCTCGTCCACACCCTGCGGCCCGATGCCGTGGCTGATGTCCACGATGCGTGCATCCGGATTCAGGGAAAGGATGACGCCTTTCATGGCAGCCACATAGGGGCCTGTGAGGCCGAAATCCGAGAGAAGCGTAATCATCGCGTACCTCCATGACGGATCGATCGGATGAAAACCGATCGGATAGAAATAAAGTAAGGAGATTGGCCGGGGTTGTCAAGCGGAAAAAGCCGCGCTCCCGGCAGCGAATCGAACTGCCGAATCCTCCGGTGGACGCAATGCAAAAAAATTTCAGGGGGATGGGCAGGCGGCATGACTGCAGGGCGCTTCAAGGTGCGCCTCAGTTCATGAATCCGTCCGAAAGCGCATACCCGGGGGCAAACCCCGGAGTAAACGAGCGAAACGAAATGCATTTTTCCTGAGAGATCGGAGATTCCCGCAGCCGGCTGCCCGGGAGCTTCAATCCGGGAATCGAAGATTCTCCGGAAGCCTGCCGGTAGAGCGCTGGAGTCACTTGCCCTTTTGACGCCTCATCCAGAACGGCGCAGAGGCAAAGTACAGCAATGCGCCCACAGCCATGAGCCGGTAATGGAGGGTTATCGGTATTTTTCCGGAGAATACCAGAAGGGCCGGGATAAGGGTCAGTCCCAGTCCGGCCAGGGAAATAATGAACAGGAATGTTCTCATGAATCCCTCCTCAAGTCCCGGCTCTGATTCTTTTCTGCTGTATGAAAGCGAAAAGCATATAGAGCAGAACGGCCAGGAACCATCCCGGAAGCCCCTTGAAGAAGATTTCAATGGGGAGCATGAAGCAAACGGCCAGGGTCAATCCCCAGGCAAGGGCCACGGGCCAGCCGAACCGGATGCCGTGCAACTCGGCAAAATCTCGTTTCAATCCGAACCTGGGGAAAAACCAGAACTCGGCGAAGATGACCGCGCCGATGGGCATGAGCAAAAGACCGTACAAAGCCACAAAATCCAGGAGCCTCATCATCAGGGCCGGAAAGACGGCTGCGGCCGTTGTGATCAATCCCACAAACAGGGTCACCCGCCACCTTTTCCAGTTCGGGGTGACCACTTGCAGGGCCAGCCCTGCCCTGTATATGGTCGGATTGGCCGTGGTCCAGCCCGCGATGACCACGGAAACGGCTCCCGCGATGCCTGCACCGAGAAACGCGATGGGCCCGGGCGCCACATTGCCGAGCGCGGCTGCGCACAAAATACCGGATGCGATCCAGGCGATGAAATGCCCGAGATACATGCCGAATGCGGACAGGAAGCCGTAGGTCCATTTTTTCGCGAACCGCATCATGGTCAGGTCGGACATACCGATATGCATGGCCATGTTGCAGAACCAGGAGAAGAAAAGGACATGCCAGAACGTGAACTTGGACTGTCCGGCCATGGGCACGCCGGTCCAGATTTTCTCCTGGGCGACACGCCAGAAATCACCGATGGAAGAAACGCCCAGCTGCGGCAGCACGGCGATTGCAGCGGCAGGGAAAACCAGAAACATCCAGGGAGCGGCTATCTTGCCGAAATGGGTCAGTTTTTCGAATCCAAGCACTGCGAGCACGGTGACAACCAGGCCGACCGCCAGCACCGTAAAAATCCATTCAGCGCTGTTCGGCAGCGTGTCCGTCAGGCTCGGCATGGTCATGCCGAACGGCAGACCGACTGCTGTAGCCGAAACCGTGATCATGGCGCCTGCAAGAAAACAGAACATCAGGGCGTTGACGATATTGTACATAAAAGTAACCCAGGGGCCGGCTATTTTACGCAAATGCCAGTAGAGGTTCAGGCGCGTGCGCACCGCAATGGGGGTCGTGATGAAGGCCCAGCTGAACACGGCAAGCAGGTTGCCGAAAATCAGGCCCAGAAAAAGATCTCCGGCCGCGACGCCGTGCGCCACAAAAAGAGGTCCGATGACATACTCGGTCCCGGCCACATGCTCTCCGGCGAAGAGTCCGATGAAATTACCCGCTCCCTTCAGCTGCTGACGGGGCACAGGCTCGCGGTCGAACTCGTTCAATGCGTCCAGTCTTTCGACGATTCGGTTCCCGGGTTTGTTTCGACTCATGTCGGAAATCCCCTCTGACGGGTGTTATTGCCTCCGGCTCAGCACAGCGGATTCATAGGCCTTGACCTCCCGGATCCAGAACGGATCGCGGGGGACGCCCTCCCTCTCGCAATAATAATCCCAGATCGCGCCGACCGGCAGGGTCTTGGCGGCTTCCATCCAGGCCAGACGGCCCAGATAATCTCCTTCGGCCTCGTGTTTTTTCGCTTCCGGGCCGGGTTCCAGCAGAGCGGACAGCAGCGCCTTCTGCACGGAACGCGAAGCGATCACATAGGCGCCGATGCGGTTCACGCTCGCGTCAAAGAAATCCATGGCCAGGTGGACGCGTTTGAGGAATCCATCCCGGAAAATACGCAGGGCCGTTTCCTGCAATTCCTGATTGACAATGGGGATATGATCGCTGTCCCAGCGCACGCCCCTGGAAATGTGGAGCAGCAGGGAATCCGTGAAAAGAAGCAGGCTGCTGATTTTGTCCGCAACGGATTCCGTGGGATGGAAATGGCCCATGTCCAGGCACATCCTCTTCTTCCGGCTGACCGCATAGGACAGGTAGAAATCGTAGGATCCGACGACATAGGCCTCGGAACCAATGCCGAACAGCTTGCTTTCCAGGAAATCCAATACGGAGGATTCGGGCAGTTCACGGGAAAAGATACGGTCGAGGCTGTCGGCCAACACCGAACGATGCTCCAGGCAGCTGTAGGGACTGTCCTTGAAACCATCCGGTATCCAGATGTCGTGCAGGCAGACACCGGACTGCGCGGCGCCGATGTGGGCGGAAATATCCCTGCAGCGCTGCACATGCTCAATCCAGAAGTCCCGGATGCCGGCGTCCAAACTGCTCAATGTGAAATTGGCGGAGGCCTTCGGATGGGAAAAACAGGTGGCGTTGAAATCCAGCAATATTTTGGATTCCGCGGCCCAGTCCAGCCATTGCCTGAAATGCTCAGGCTCGATCCTGTCGCGGTCCACCTTTTTTCCGTTAAAATCCCCGTACATGGCGTGAAGGCTGATCCTGTGCCTACCGGGTATCAGGGACAGGGCCTTTAACAGATCCTGTCGTATTTCCAGGTTGTTCCTGGCCCTGCCCGGGTAATCGCCTGTGACCTTCATGCCGTGCAGGTCCTGCTCGGATTCGCTTCCATGAATATCGTCAGCCTGCCAGCAAGGCAGGGAAAGGCGGATGGCATGCAGGGTATCCAAGACGCGATCCGTATCCACCCCCAGTTCGGACATCTGCTCCCTGGCGATTTCATATTGTTTTATCACATTGTCCTTTTTCATTGATCCTGCCGGTTTTTTCTCCACGGATTAAATTCCCCGTCCCCCTGGGACGCAAGATGTTTTGGATTTTCTTGACAATACTCCGATGCTTTCGGCGGGGAGTTCATGAAATGAGTCTCGTTATCATCTTAAACGATTAAGTCATCCAAAATTAAAAAATCTCCTCAATAAATATCAAACGACCAAGGAGAAGATCACAGATAACTTAAACGTTTAAGTTTAATGAATTCCTTTTCCAAAGTCAAGGGATTTTATCTTAAGGGAACATTCATTCTGGCAGCATCGCATCTCTCAGGGCTGAACGGCGATACGGACCCTGCTCTGAGCTTTATTCGTCGGCAGGTTTGAATCTGACAGCAAGCGCATTCGCCTCAGGCTTGCCGCGGGGCAAGCGAGCGAATATCAATGCCCTTTTCCCTGCAGATCGAAGATCCCCCTGCAGCTTGCTGTCTGGGAGTATCATTCACCATGGAGATCCCTGGAATTGCGTCATTGTTCGTAGATTGCCCTTGGGTCCGCTGTCGGCCGGCTTCCATTGCCCCTTCAAGAATGTGCCGCGTTACCTCGTATAACGATTGCCTGCCGGCCCTATCCCGGATTACCGAATATGCTTTCCACATAGGATCCCGGATCGAACGGGACCAGATCCTCCAGACCTTCCCCCAGCCCCACCCATTTGACCGGTATGCCCAATTCCCGGCGTATGGATACGACAATGCCCCCCCTTGCAGTGCCGTCCAGTTTGGCGAGAATGATACCCGTGACGCCCACAGCCTGCTGGAAAACACGGGCCTGATTCAATCCGTTCTGTCCGGTTGTCGCATCCAGGACCAGAAGCACCTCATGCGGAGCTCCGGGCATGCGCCGCCCGATGACTCTGTGTATTTTCTTCAGCTCCTCCATGAGATTGACCTTGCTGTGAAGCCTGCCTGCCGTATCCACCAGGACCACGTTGAAGCCGCGCGTCATGGCCGCCTCCACAGCATCATGCGCCACGGATGCCGGATCCGCACCCATGGACTGACGGATGAGATCCGCCTTCGCGCGTACGGCCCATTCGCCGAGCTGTTCGACAGCAGCAGCCCGGAACGTGTCAGCCGCAGCCAGAAGGACTTTCCTGTTTTCCCTTCCGAAGCGATACGCGAGTTTGCCGATGCTCGTGGTCTTGCCTGTACCGTTCACCCCGACCACCAAAATGACGTGAGGATCCGCAGTGACGGTCATCCCGCCGCCGGTTTCCCCTTCTCCAACGAGCTGCCTGATCCGCTCCATGAGAATGCGCCTGGAAGCCTCCTCCAAATCCCCGTCCGCAGGCAGGCGGCCGCGCATTTCCCCGATGAGGGACAGGGCATTGGCCGCGCCGATGTCGCTCTGGATGAGTATCTCCTCCAACTCTTCCAGCAGTTCCTCGTCGAGTTTGGGTTTGGAATGCAGGGCCTGGGAAATCCGGCCCCATATCCCCTCCTGGGTTTTCTTGAGCCCGGCCTGCCATTTCTGAAAGAGTTTCACAGTCCCCGGTTCCCTTCAGGATTCCCGTATTTTCGAGAGGAATGTCTTGATATAAGTAAAAGAGGAATACAATGTCAGGACAAAAGAAATGCAGACCAGCCAGAATGCAAAAGGCTGCCAGTCCATGATATAGAAAAGCACGGCCACGCCGGTCGTGAACGCGGACCATTTCCCGGCTCTGTTGGATTCAAGAATCATTTTCCTGCCCTTCATGACCGTCCATCCGCCCACGAGCACGGCCGCCTCGCGGAAAAGAAGGAAAAGAAAAAACCAGACCGGGAATGCGTAAAGCGGCGAAAGCACAAGGAAGAGGCAGACGGACAGGGTCACGGTTTTATCAATGACAGGGTCCATGATGCGCCCCAGGTCCGAGCATTGATTCAGACGCCTGGCCAAAAACCCGTCGGACAGATCAAAGGCGATGCCCAGCAGGGCCAGGCCGAAAACAGCCCATCGCTGCCCTCGGCCCAGCAGGACAAGCATGGGAACCAGCAGCAGTAGCCTGAGCAGGCTGAGCAGGTTGGGGATGGTCCAGATCCGTTTAACGCTGTTCATGACCGGAACGCCCCTTTAGGAAACGAACACCCTGGCCGCATCCAGCACGAGTTTCGGGTGGCGGAACAAGGCCGTTTTGAAGATGTTGAATGCCGTGCGCTTCCGGGGCGGGAGCTTGAGCAACATCCGCGCGATTTCGTTCAATTCATGATCCGAAAAACGGTAAACCACGCGCTTGATCTTGTAGGACAGGTCGTTGTTCCTCCCTTCGGCCTTGATCCATTCCTTTTCGTAAGGCGTGAGCCTTGCGGCTGAAACATCGCCGTCCTTCACGGCTTCGGCGGCCACGCGTCCTGCGATGCGGCCTGCGATCATGGCATTGATGATGCCCCCGCCTGTCAACGGATTCGTCTGCCTGGCCGCATCCCCGACCAGCATGATCCCGTCTGCGACCAGACTTTTCAAGCTTTGCCCTGCCGGCACTCCCCCGGCCACCATGGACAGGATGCCCGCATGCGGAAAGTTCCTCTCCACGAATTCCCGAAGATAGTAAAGAGCTTTCTTTCTCGACGCCTTGTCCCCTGAAATCCCAAGCCCGACATTCGCGGATTTCGGCCCCTTCGGAAAGATCCACAAATAGCCGCCCGGCGCAACGTGATGCCCGAAACGGAATTCAACGACATCCGGATCGATGGGGATGTTCGCCAGGGTCATCTGTACGCAGCTTTCCATTTCGTGATGGGGGGTACAGGTTTCCAGTCCCGCCCAGCGCCCGACGCGGGACTCCACGCCGTCCGCTCCGATCACGAGGGAGGAGCGTATCGAATAATCATGCCCGAGATGCCGGAGCCGGACGCCGTCCACACGGCCGTTCTCGAATAAAAGGCCGAAAACATAGGCCTTGGTCCGGATCTCCGCGCCCGCCTTGGCAGCCATAGCGGCCAGATCCGCATCGAACAGCTTCCGGTGTAGCACATATCCCCTCTCGTCCGGATAGGATTCGACCGCCGTGCCGTCCGGCGCCACGAGCCTGCCGCCCGTGATGGTCCGCGCAATCCATTGGGGATTCACATCGACCAGGTCCTTGAGGCTCTTTTCCGCTACGCCTTCCGCGCAGCGCACCGGCACACCGATTTCCCCGTCCTTCTCGAGAAGAAGTACGGAGGCGCCGTTCTCCGCCGCATATTTGGCCGTCCAGGATCCTGCCGGGCCGGCTCCTGCCACGATGACGTCGTACCGCTCCTTCACAGCACCTCCCTCGGCACGCCGAGGGGACAGACGTGCACACAGGCGCAGCATCGCGTGCAGCGTTCGTCCAGCACGCGTATCACCTTTTCCTCCAGCTCGATGGCGTCCGCCGGGCACACGGCCACACAGGTGCCGCAGAAATCACATTTTTCATTGGGTATTTCAACCGCACGAACGGTCATGTCCACACCTATGCACTTTTCAGGTTCGGATAATCGAAATGAAAACGATGCTTGTAGTAGAATTTGGTGCCCAGAAAAACGGACAGGGCGAGCGCCGCGAACCAGGGGAATCCCACGCATACAGCGGCTGCAAACGCGATGACCGAGATTTTGGTCGACCGCACGACCGACGCGACGGACGGGCGCAGGGCCGCAAGCACGAAAAAAACGCAGACTGCCGCGGAAGTGAAGAGAAGCGGCCGGTCCCCGAGGACAAAGGCCAGGATCACAGTGGTCAGCTCCAAAACGGAGGACAGGATGGCTGTGGCTGCAACCCCGAAACGCACGCCGAAGGTGATCTTCCCCGTATCCCGATCGCCCGCCATGTCCGGAAGCGTGGTGTTCAGCGTGACCGCCATGCAGGCCGTGAAATAGGCGATGCTCTCGGCCGGTATCCAGGCTCCGGGCCGCGAAGTGTTCCATCCGATGGC
>JAFGEX010000132.1 GCA_016931355.1 bacterium | reverse complement strand
CCCTGCCGCTTTCCAATGACCAGCGTTCGTGACTGATCCTCCCAGGCAACGGGAATGACTGCGTATATCCCTTTCTCGTAATTCTGATTGTCGTTTTCATCCTCATAGATCTCGAACCGCGCGTCGCCGCCGGGGTAAATCCTCAGCTCTATCGGATCAACCGGTTTTTCATCCACGTACTCTAGAAACGGCCCCATGGGTATGATGGATCCGGCCTTTACGAAAAGCGGCATAATGTCGAGAGGCGTTTCCCTTGTCAGATATTGTCCGCCGCCGCATTGCCTGCCTGTCCAGAAATCAATCCACTCCGCTCCGCTCGGCAGATAGCATTCCATGGCAGCTGACAGGGGTGGCACACTGTCTTTGGGTGGAATCCACTCCAATTTGAAGTTCGCTGCTCCGGATTTCGGCTGGCTGTGTTCGATGCAGACAGGATACCGCTTTCCTCCCCGCAGGGTAATCTCGGCCTGTCGGATTGCAGGCCCGGCATGATCCCGGGAATTGATGAGCGTTCGTCCGTCCACAAGGAGCCTGCATCCTCCGTCCGTACGGATGACGAAACGGTAAATGCCGTCCCTGTCCGCTGCAATGTCTCCGGTCCACCGTACCGAGTAGGCGGATTGGAGTACGGATTCCGGGATGGATCCCGCCCAGGTGATTGCGATCTCCACCATCTGCAGGTCCTGGACTTTTTCATCAAAATCCGGACCCCTGAAAAATTCGGCTCTGAGACTCCCGGCTTCTCCTGCATCTGTGAAAAGTTTGGAGGACGGGATGAAATCCTCCTGCTTGCGCGTTTTATAATACATCTCCCGTGTCACCGGACAGACCAGAATAGAGGGCCCGAACATGAATTCGTCGTCCAGGTCCAAAACCCTGGGATCGCCGCTGAAATCCATGGGAAGCCCGCGCATCATCGTATAACCGTCATGCGTGACCTTCCAGGCTGTGGAGTAGATGTACGGCATCAGCCTGTATCGCAGATGATCGAATTTCAGGATGGCATCGTAATTCGAGGAACCGGGCTCCCCGAAACGCCAGGGTTCGCGCGGCGTGCCTGTGCCGTGGGAGCGGAAAACCGGGCAGAACGCCCCGAACTGGAACCAGCGCACGTAGAGCTCCTGGAACGCGGGATCCGATCCGCCTTCGGGGTACATGCCGCCCTGGCTGTCCGGGAGGAATCCGCCGATGTCCGCAGTCCAGTAAGGTATGCCCGCCATGCAGAAATTGACGCCTGCCGGGATCTGCTTCCGCAGCACATCCCAGCTCGATCCGATGTCTCCGGACCATGTCGCTGCAGCATAACGCTGCTGCCCCGAGAAGCTGGAACGCGTGAGAATGAAAGGTCTCTTGTCCCTGGAAGCCTGCAGCCAGTTTTCATAAACTCCGCGAGTCGTCATCAGGGAATAGGGATTGAGATACCGCGAGAACGTTCCGAGAGCATTCCTGCCGCAGGCCTTGATTTCCGCTTCTGTGATGAACGGATCGCCGGAACTGGTCAGCTCGGGCTCCGTGGCGTCCATCCAGAATGCATCCACGCCGATGGAGAACAATCCCTTGTTCAGATGCTTCCAGTAGATGTCCCGGGCCTCTTCGCTGTACGCATCGTACAGCTTGCCGCCGGACCAGTGCAGCTTGTCGAAAACCAGCCCTCCGGATTTGAATTCCGCGTACAAATCCGTGTTCACCCCGACCGCGGGCCAGATGGAATTCATGAGGCGGAGATGATAAACGCCGTGCAGGCTGTCGATCATGGCCCTGGGATCCGGATACCGGTCCGGAGTCCAGATCATGCCGCTCCAGTTTTCATTGCCGCCCCAGTACTGCCAGTCCTGCACCAGCGCGTCGACCGGGATGCGCCGGTCCCGGAATTCCTTCGCTGTATCGAGCAGTTCCCTGCGCGTCCTGTAGCGTTCCTTGCTCTGCCAGTAGCCGTAGGCCCATTTGGGAAAGAGCGGAGCCCGGCCCGTGGCCCTCCTGTATCCAGCGATAACGCTGTCCATGTTTGCGCCGGAAATAAAGAGATAATCGATCCGGTCCGCAGCCTCGGACTGGAAGGACATGCAGTCCGGCCCGTCGTGAAAAAGCGTTTTCGAATAATTGTCCCAGAGGATGCCGTAATTCCGGGTTGAGACGAGAAACGGGTTCACGGCAATACGGTTCGCCTGCACGAGTAAAACATCCCTGCCGCGCCGGTTCATGATCCCGTCCTGGAACTGTCCCAGGCCGTACAGGCCCTCATCCGGAGAAATGGAAAATTTCTGTGTGATCCGGAATATCTCTTCTCCCTGAACCGTGTCCGGCACAAAGGACCCCGCGTCCTGCGCCAGAGCCTTGATGGCCATACCGGCGCTGTCGAAAAATGCGATCCCGCCGTCAGACAGGGAGATTTGCACCTTCAGCATTTCCGTTTGGACAACGGCATAACCGTTTCCCCGTTCAAGATTCCAGGGGACGCGTTTCGGTTGAGCATTGACGATCAGGCTGGGATGAACTTCGAATGGAATACCCGGTAAGTTCGCGATGCGGATCACGGCGGGATCCAGAACCTGCACCATCAGCTGTGTGCCGTTCACCGGGATGAGGATGCCGTCCCTCATCTTGCGAAGGTCAGCATCAACGGCGCAGGAGAGGAGGAACAAACCCGCCGGGAGGCAGTTCAAAAAAAACCGTATCCCTCTTGTGTTCTTCATCCGCATTTGCCTCCAGTCGGCATGATCATTCGACAAATCCCGGAATCAGGCTTCTTTGAAGGTCCCTGGCGGCAATCCGCGGGGAAACTTCAATCTGCAGGGATCCAGGCATTTGGATTGGCTCTCTGACCCGGCGGCAAGTCGCGGGGAATGCGCCGGCGTCTGTTTCACCGATACCGGAATAACTGTTGTAATTGACTCCGGTTATATATAAATTTAAGAAAATTTAATCTCAAAACAAAGGAAATGAAATGTCTGACAAAGCGGAAGGCCTGATGTCCAT
>JAFGEX010000131.1 GCA_016931355.1 bacterium | reverse complement strand
CCGTCCGGCGAGTCGCTCACATCGCAGAGGTTGAACCTGAGATGAACAGTGCCGGGGAGGTCTGAAGGCATGGTGTTGTTGTACCAGAACACCAGCGAATCGTACGGGGAAAAATCATAGACCTGAAGCGAGTCGAGATGGAAATGCCGCAAGTACGCACCGCCGCCCCAATCCTGGTTGTGCGTGACGCCCCAATCCACCTGCATGGCCGCGTTGCCCACCTGCACAGGATCCGATACATAGCTGATCACCGCGTTGGTTTCCGTATCCTCGGTGATGTCGATCTGGCCTCCCCAGAAAGGATTTCCTTCAAATCCGGGGAATGCCATCGTATCGCCGCCGACGGATGTAAGCATCAGGCCGTCAAGCACCAGGGTTCCGAACGCCACGTCCCCCATGGCCGAGGTGATCGAGAACTCCATCTGGAATCCCTTGATCATGTCCAGGTCTAGCTGGTCGTTGCCTGCAATCCCGTACCATCCCTTGAGGTCGAACCCCAGACTGTTCGGATCCTGTCTGTAATCGGCAAGCGGCAGAGCGATCCGGTTCCAGCCAGGATCGTCGTCGAGGATGTAATGCAACGAATACCAGTATTCGGTCTCCGCCACATCATAGGTCTTCGCGCCGTTCTCCGAATCGCTCACATCGCAGAGATTGAACCGGAAATGCACGGTGCCGGGCAGGTCGGAAGGCATGAGATTGTTGTACCAGAAGATCAGTGAATCGTACGGCGAAAAATCGTATACGGCTGTTGAATCCAGGTTGAAATGCTTGAGGGACGTGGATCCGCCCCAGTCCGCGCTGTGCGTTGCGCCCCAGTCGATCCGGGCTGCCGCGTTTCCGACCTGGGCCGGATCGCTGACATAGCTGACGATCGCCCGGGTCTCCGTGTCCTCGAGAATGTCCACATGCCCGCCCCAGAACGGGTCCCCCGCGAACCCGGGGAATGCCCACTGGGCTTGTAAAAACGGCGGCGCCAGGGCCAGCAAGCACAGCATCATGATCGATTTTTTCATGATCGGTTTCTCCTTTTTCCTGGTTGATATGATGGATAAAGAAACGTACCGATTCATCCCATGAAAATCAAGCTGAAAATGGCCCGGCAGGGGGCAACAAACCGGATTTATCCTGTTTTGATTACCACTGGGCTGCATGACGGAATGACCCCGGGAAAAAAGATTGTGGAAACTTCTATATTCGTTCGCGTGAACGATCTCACACTTTCGTTATCCCCATGTCTTCCAAACGGGGATCCGGACAGGCGGGTGGAATCCGCCAGCGGGAGTATTTCCCGCAATGGGCTGCGTGGAAAGCGGACAAATGACAAAATCTTTGTATCTGAAAACCGAAGATTCGCACGCAGCCCAATGCAGGTCAGCGCCGTTGCGCAATCGGACGGACTGGGGATGCCGCGGATTTGAAACCAGAGCGAACAGGGATCACATGGCTTTGATGATGGAAAAAATAAATGCCAGAATGATAAACACAGCCAGGGCCAGAAAGAAGAGCTTGATGACTTTGCTTTTTCCGCCCGTCCATTTCGAAAAATTAAAAAACCGCATCATGAAGGGATCGTTGAAGGCGTATCCCAAACGGAATTTGTAGCCGCACCTGGAACACATCCCCGCCCTGTCCGGATTTTCGAAGCCGCAGCTGGGGCACAACATGAAGGACCCTCTGACACTCCAATACTGTCATCGCCCGGCACCGGCTGAAAAAGAGAATATTCACCGGGACACAAAGAACTCTTCGACCCTCACGGGGCTCCCGCCAGCTACGAATAATTGATGAAAAGGAGACTATATTTATTTAATAATTTAATATATTCTTTCAAAAGATGCAACGAAAAAATGGACCGGAATCATCAATCGCCTTTCCGTTGTTCTTCCGAATTCCCACGATTTATTTATGGAAGCTCCCCGGCAGCAAGCGGCTGGGATCTTCGATCTGCAGGAATCAGACATTGAAATGCGCCCGCTTGCCGCGGGTCAGGCCCTGTGCAAGCCCGTCACCTTTCCGCGGGGAACACACTCCGGTCTGATTCGAAACAGCGCACTGCCGCACACCGGTCAGATACGGCCGGCGCTTCCCTGCATCCATTCCAGTGCATACCACCAATGCTGCGCCCGGACACCCTCTCCAAGCGGAAAGGATTCAGGCTGAAGGCAGGCAAGCACACAGTCGCTTCCCGGAAATGTCCGCCTGAAATTTCTCAAACCGGCGCCCATGCGGAAATGAACGGTTTTGGAGAACTGGATCTCCATTGCGGCATGCCGTTCCGGGCCCGCTGCCACAAGATCCACTTTCACGCCTGCTGCAGTCCAAAAAAAATGAAACGGCACTGCCACAAAAAATCGTCTTGACATTTACCCCCCTTTGGTCTATCTTTTTTCGTTCGGACTGGAATGATTTGCATTCCTGCAGGGATCGCATCCGTATCTCGTTCCCACGGTCCTCCATGGGAACGAGATAAAAAAATGCGTGGCAGTTTCCGACCGGTTTTTCCCAAAAGGACTTCATCGTCATGATCCTGCTCAACGGCAATTCCCTGAAACTTTCCGATGTGGTGTCGGTCAGCAGGCAATTCGAACCTGTCGGCCTGGATGAAAACGCCAGGGGTGCCATCCGGAAATCCAGGGCGTTCGTGGAGGAAATACTCAGCGAGAACCGCGTGGTCTATGGGATCACGACCGGTGTCGGGGAGCTCTCAAACAAGCTCATCACGCCTGCAGAGGCGCAGAAGCTACAGCTCAACCTCGTGCGCAGCCACGCGACCAACGTGGGCGATCCTTTCCCGGAGGACGTGGTACGCGCCGTCATGCTGCTCAGGGCCAACACGCTGGCCAAGGGATTTTCCGGCGTGCGCGAGCAGCTGATCGGCCTACTGATCTCCTTTCTCAACAAACGCATTGTCCCCTACATCCCGTCCAAGGGTTCAGTCGGAGCGAGCGGAGACCTGTCGCCCCTGGCCCATCTCGCCCTGGCCCTGATCGGCGAAGGCGAATGCATCCATGAGGGGAAGCGTGCGGACACGCGGAAAGTCCTGGAGCAGGCCGGCCTCAAACCCCTCAGGCTTGAGGCCAAGGAGGGGC
This sequence comes from bacterium, assembly GCA_016931355.1. GTDB lineage: Bacteria > Zhuqueibacterota > QNDG01 > QNDG01 > JABMRT01 > JAFGEX01. Next base: position 1,485 of record JAFGEX010000131.1, on the reverse strand, counting down.
TCGCGCTGATCAACGGGACGCAGGTCATGGCTGCAGTCGGATGCCTGGTCGTGCACGAGGCGCAGTTGCTCATGAAAAACGCCCAGATCGCGGGCGCCATGAGCCTCGAGGCCCTGAAGGGGACATCGAAGGCGTTCGACGAAAAAATCCACAGGGTCAGGCCCTATGCCGGGCAGATCCGCTGCGCAGCCAACATGCGCAGGCTCGTGGCGGACAGCGCGGTCATCGCCTCGCACGTGCATTGCGAAAAAGTGCAGGACGCATATACGCTCCGGTGCATCCCGCAGGTTTACGGGGCGATCATGGATACCATTGAATACGTGAAGGGCGTTCTCGACATTGAAATTAATTCGGCAACGGACAATCCGCTGGTTTTCGCGGACGAGAAAGAAGTCATTTCAGGCGGCAATTTCCACGGCGAGCCCCTGGCCTTTGCCATGGACTACCTGGGCATCGCGCTGGCGGAAATCGCCAATATCTCGGAGCGGACGATCGACCGCCTGGTCAATCCCCATGTGTCGGGCCTGCCTCCTTTCCTGGTGCGCAAGAGCGGGCTGAATTCCGGATTCATGATCTCCCAGTACACGGCCGCAGCCCTTGTGTCGGAGAACAAGGTGCTCGCGCATCCGGCCAGTGTGGATTCGATCCCGACATCCGCAGGCCAGGAGGATCATGTGAGCATGGGCTGCATCTCCGCGCTGCACGCATGGGAGATCCTGAAGAATGTCGAGAACGTCCTGTCCATCGAAATGCTCTGCGCGGCCCAGGGCATGGATTTCCACGACCTGGAGCCTGGGAAGGGGACTGCCGCGGCCAGGACGGTGGTGAGAAAGCACATCCCCCATTTGGACGACGACCGGGCTCTTTACGGAGACATTGAAAAAATCAGGGATTCGGTGGTCTCAGGCGAGATCGTACGGGCCGTGGAAAAAGCGGTCGGTCCGCTGGATTGAACCGCCCTGCTGCAGGAGGCGCGGTGTCAAAAAACCAGTCCCGTCATGCGCTCAAGGGCGCGGGAAACCCTATCCGCTGAGATTGAAAAAGTCTGGACGCGATGAAAATGAAAAATCCTCTATCCGACGATCTGTACCACTCCAGGATCAAGCCGCGGAAACCGGACCTGCGCGGCGATTACTTCAGGGACCAGACCGCGATCATACACGCAGCGCCTTTTAGAAGGCTCAAGCACAAGACCCAGGTTTTCTTCTCCCCCATGAACGACCATATCTGCACGCGCATCGAGCACGTGCTGCATGTGTCCACCATCGCCACCACGATCTGCAAATGCCTGGGCCTGGATGTGGAACTCGCGCAGGCCATTTCCCTGGGCCATGACCTGGGCCATGCGCCTTTCGGGCATATCGGCGAGAAAATCCTGAACAATCTGGCAAAGCCCGTCGGCGGATTCATTCACGAGGTGCACGGCCTGCGGGTCGTGGACAAAATCACGCGCAACGGCCAGGGGCTGAACCTGACCTATGCGGT
>JAFGEX010000130.1 GCA_016931355.1 bacterium | reverse complement strand
CGCGAAGCGTCCGGCTTTCTTTTTCCGTCCGGACTGCGGCTCTCCATCATTTTCTGGACCAGACATTCGGCCGGGACAAGCAGGAACGGGAACACATACAGCAGCGCAGGAGCGAAAACAGGCCTGTAATTCTGAACAAGCGGGAGCAGGGCTGTGTATGCAGTCTTCAGGGTCATCATGAAAACCGTCTCGCGGAAAAAAAACGGGATTGCAACAGCGATCAGCAGAAAGAAGAGGCCCGTTGCCAGCCGGATGAAAACGGACGGGCCTTTCCGGAAAAGCTCCAGCATAAAACAGAGCAGGGAGAAGAGCAGGAACGGGCCCCCGGCAAGAAGGTAGAGAAGGGCTGCCAGGATGATGAATAGGAGGGCTCTGAAAATGGATTTGCGCGGCGCGAAACGGATGAAGCCGTTGAAAAAAAGCAGTGCTGAGAGATATCCCGCGCTGGCGTAAAGGGGGTGTTTCGCGTTACTGTGCAGCATGAGCAGGAGTATGGCAGGAACCAGGTGGATGACCTGGACGCGCCGGGATCCGTTCAATCCCTTTATGATCCAGAGCACGGATTGGGCGCATAACCAGGCTACGGCGGTGACCGCCAGGGCTCCGGCCCAGGGATAAAGATAGAATTGGGACAGAAAAGCGGAAATGTATTTGACGATTCCACCCGGCTGGTTCAGGCATTCTCGGAAAAAAGCGCCGCCGAAGAAGAAAACCGGCTCCTGATCCTGGTATGCGAGTGCAGGATCGATCCGTTTCCAGATGTAAATGTAAAACAGGATGAAAAATCCGAGAGTTGTTCCGAGCCGGAAGAAATCCTTGTTCGGTCGGACAGGTTCCTGATCAGGACTCATAATCCTCCTGGAAAGACGCTTGATTCACCGGAAGGACGGGTAATGGTGCTTACTGTTACAATATACCGCGAATCCGGCGCACATTCAAGTGGTTTGTGCCGTATCCTTTCCCGGCTTCAACCGGTTTTTATGGGAAAACATCCGCCGGCAACCGGTCCTGCTAACGGGGTAGCGGAAGAATGCGGTGCTCCGGGATTTTTTAATTCTGATTTATAATTCTTGTGCTAATCATTACGATATCCCATTCCGGATGATCAACATTTCTTCTGGACCGCATCCGGAATCGTCCAATGCCAGGCGGAGGATTTCTGAAGAGCGGGATAAAGGTTCCTTGAAAATCCCGGTTGTCATTGGATCGCTTGTTTGAAAGGCCGTGATCGATCCGGTCCACGTCGCGTAAGCCCACCAAAACAATTTCGCAGTCAAACATTCCGCATTTCATCGTCCGATTCTCAGAACAGGCAGATCTTCCTGGGACGAGATCTAGGATAAAACAGAAGTGCGCCTTCAATTCGACAATATTGGCGAGCTGATCCTGGTCATCTCACCACTGTTTCAATCCATACCATTTGATCTGTAATTTCTTGCCATGCCATTCATTAGAACTACTTGGTATAGGCATATAATAGAAGGGCTCCTTCAATTCGACAATATTGACGAGCCGATCTTGGTTATTTCACCATTGCTTCAATTCATCCCATTGGAATTGTAATTTCTTGCTATACAATTCATTAGAACTACTTAGTAAATGCAAATATTGGTTGGCACTCTTTTTGAGGAAGCGTTGAAATGAGTGCATACCCAACATGTTCCCTGGAAATTTTATAGAGATTTTCAATAAAGGATTTGAAATTATGTCTGGCCTTATTGATATAATGAAATGCGGTTGGTCCTCACTCCTCCTCAAAATAACGATCAATCCACGTGGCCACGATTCAAATAAAAGCGATGGCCCGAGCGCTTTTATTGAACCGTGCATCAACCAAAGGGAGACGTTATGATGAATGGCATGAAGGAATTTTCACGCAGGGAATTTCTCGATGCCGCAGCAAAGGGCGCTGCGGGCCTTTATATGCTTCCCCGTACCCTTAATCCGTTTGTGCAAAAAGCGATGACGGCTTCAGATCTAAGCCGGGTCGTGGTGGTCAAGGATGACAATGCGCTGACGGGTAAGAATTTTGATCAAACGGTAGCCGAAGCCATGATGGACGCCGGCATTGCGAAATTGACCGGCATCGAGGACACCGGCGAGGCCTGGAAGAGCCTGTTTCCGGGTGTGAGTCCCTCCAGCGTCATCGCAATCAAAATAAACTCCATGTTTTCCACCATGCCCACACATCCGCCGGTGGTCAACGCGCTGCTTGCCGGTCTAAAGAAAATGGCGTTTGATGGAAATCCGTTTTCCGAAAACAACATTATCGTCTGGGACAATAAGAACAGTTTTATGAGCACCGCAGGCTATAAGATTAATACATCCACGACAGGAGTGCGCTACTTTGGCACGGAAGGGGACTACGGCGACGCCCTGTACCCCATCGACGGCGGCCCCAGCCAGCGGCTCAGTAAAATCCTCACCGATCAATGCGATTACCTGATTAATCTCAGCGTGCTGAAAAACCACAGATTTGCGGGTGTAACCCTGAGCCTTAAAAACCATTATGGCAGCATTCACGGCATAGGTTTAAATTTTGATCCAGCTGATCCTTTGCATGCCAACGCGGCCGAATTGCAGATCGCTTCCATCAATGCTTTAAAGCCCATCCGGGACAAACAGGTCCTCTGCATCTGCGACGCGATCAAGGGCATCGTCAGCGGAGGGCCGGATGGAGCACCTCAAGTCGCTCCAAAGAGTCTTATTTTCAGCAAGGATCCCGTCGCCCATGATTACACCGGCACGCTTATTTTAAAGGAGTACGGCTGCAGCGACAATTACACAGACATCACCCAATTGTCCAGGCACATTGCAGCTGCTGCGAACCAGTACGGCCTCGGAACCTGCGATCCCAATCAAATCGAGCGGATCGATGTGATCAATCCGACCGGGACCGGCATCGGGGGCAACCGGATGGAGGGGAAAATTCCATGCCGGTTTGTCCTGTTCCCGAACCATCCCAATCCTTTCAACGGCCGGACCTGCCTCTCCTATCAACTTCCCCAAACCGCATCCATTCGCATCCGGGTCGCGAATGGGATGGGCCGGCCCATCCGGCGGATTTTTGAAGGACTGCAAGGCCCGGGTTATTACCATATCGACTGGGACGGCTGCAGCGACGACGGCACGCGCGTACCCAGCGGCACGTATCTCTGCATTCTTGAATCGGGCAGACTGCGCAGCACGATCAAGATGCAATTGGTCCAATAAGGATAAAAAGAAGTTTCGAGTGACGGTCTCGGATGACACCCCTCCTCCCCTCGATCGAAAACTCTGTTTTGGAGCGAAACGTGAGAGATCCCGAGTTTTGAGCGGCAAATGACGGTTTGCATGTTCAGAGAGTTTCCTGCTTAAAACACTGTGGTCATGGCACCCTTATCCATAGGTGTCAAGTTTTCGAAGTCAGGAATCCGGATAGGAAGTACGTTAGACATAAATGGGAGGCCAAAATGAAAACAATAAACTATTCTCCTCTTTTTCTTCCTGGCACGAATAAAAAGAGTGTCATTGGGTCATTCACTATTTTTCTTGCCTTCCTTTCATTGCCATTCTTTTCATTTGCACAAATGGATACAACAAGTTTTGTATTTGAAGGAAAGACAAGAGATTACTTTGTATTTAGGCCAAAGAATTATAATCAAACAAGCAAAATGCCCGTTGTTTTTAATTTGCACGGTTATTTACTTCACAAAGATCAGCAGATGAATTATTCTCAAATGAATTTAGTGGCGGATACAGCAGGATTCTTGGTTGTTTATCCAGAAGCGATTAGTCCGGGATGGAATTGTGGAATCAGTGGTTCGCCGCCCAATGTCAATGATGTTGGATTTTTAAGTGCATTAATTGACACATTGGCTCAACATTATCATATTGATTCGCAGCGGATTTATAGCTGCGGATTTTCATTGGGTGGTTTTATGAGTTATCGATTGGCATGTGAACTCAATGACAGAATTGCTGCTATTGCGGATGTTGCGGGTACAATGGGAACTTATTTTATAAATAACTGTGCTGCAAGTGAGCCTACTCCAGTTCTTTTAATTCATGGCATAGATGATGAAATTATTCCTTACAACGGAGCCAATGATTGGTGTTCGATTCCGAAAGTCATTGAATATTGGACTAATTTCAATCACTGTATTCAGTCTGATTCTATCTCGTTGCCGGATTTAGATACTGCAGACGGATGCACTGTCGAAAAAATGACATATAAAGACAGTTCAAACAATGCAAGAGTAGCTTTTTATAAAGTAATAAATGGGGGCCATACATGGCCGGGCGGCAATGAGGATTATTTTTTAAGTCATCCCCTAGGACCGGTTGGGAAATTAAGCGGTGATATCAATGCCAATGAAGAAATCTGGAACTTTTTTAAGAATTTCAAACTGGCCGGAACGAATGAAGTTAAAATTGATACCAGAACCCCGGTTGGATATGAATTATTTCAGAACTATCCTAATCCTTTTAACTCGGAAACAAAAATAAGCTATCATTTGCAAAGACAGTCAAATGTATCTCTGCAAATTGTCAGCACCCTCGGACGATTGGTCAAGACTTTAGTAGATAAAAGTCAGTCCGCAGGAAATTATTCATTTTGCTGGAATGGCAAGGACGAATTGGGGAGAGACATGGCGAGTGGTCTGTATCTTTTTAACTTTCGTACTGAGGCATTTATAGATTCGCGCAAAATGTTATTATTGAGGTGAGAAGCTAATAATTTCATTCAAAGGATGCTGCAGTGTTCCAGCATTTTCAGAATGGTAAATATCAATCAGCGTAAGCACCTTTGATGAAAACCGTTGACTGCCCAATTCCGGTTATGATACAGGAGGGGATTCAATGAAAAAACGATCCGTCTGTTTGCTCGCAGCGGGTTTGATCTTCTGCTGCTGTTCCAAAAAAAACCCCGCCAATCCGACAGCCGTGACGGTCGAAGACCTGCTTCTTAAGAGCAATGAAATCAGCGGATGGTCGGCATCCGGCGGCGGGTGGACGGCAACCAGCGAAACCGAATTGTTTGCCCACATCGACGGCGCGGCTCCGCTCTACACCAAGTACGGATTCGTCGAGGCCGTCGAACAGGATTACCAGGGAAGCATTACCGGGACCCAAGCAGTCATCTCACTCGAAATCTATGACCAGCGCACCCCCGCCAATGCGCAAAGCGTGTTCAACGAGGTCGTCCCGACCCTGAGCAATGCGGAAGTCTGGCAGTCCCCCAACCTTGCCAACGCGCGGGTTGAACGGTTTATGCTGTCCCAGGACATTGTGTGTTTGAAATCGAATTACTATATCAAACTGACCGTGGATTCCAACCTCAACGAGGCGCTGGACGTGTTGAAAACGTTCGCCAACAATGTCGGAAGTAAGATCCAATAAAGGTTCGAGTTGCGGATTGCAGATCCGGAATGAGGTGTAACGAGTCGCAGGATACGGATTGAAATGAGGATGACCAATCATGGGAATTGACAGATCCAGGCGGGATTTTCTCAAGGTTTCAATCGGGTCGGCGGGGTGCTTGGCTGCGGGCGGAATTTTCCAGTCCACAAAACTGATTGCGCAGGACTCGGCATCCACCTCCAAAGACATCAGCGGTTCCTCCTTGTCGGTGGTCCAAGGGGAAACAGGCAAAGCTCTCGTCAAGGCTCTTGAAATGTACGGCGGGATGCGGGCGTTCGTCAGAGCCGGACAAACCGTGCTGTTGAAGCCGAACATGTCGTTCCCCAATCCCAAGACCTGGGGAAGCGACACCAGTCCGGACCTGGTCAAGGCAGTCGCGCTTGAAGCGCTCGGGGCCGGGGCTGCCCGCGTCATTGTAGCGGACAACACCATGCGCCGCGACATGGAAAGCTTCAATCGATCCGGTTTGACCGAAGCCCTGGCAGGGATTGACAAAGTCAAAATCCTTCCCATCCAGGAAGAATCGCTTTTCACCGAAATCCCGGTCCCGAACGGGTCGGCCTTGAAAAGCGTGAAAATTGCCAAGCTCATCCAGAAGGCGGACGTGCTGATCAATCTGCCCTGCGCCAAATCGCATTCGGCCACGGACGTGAGCTTCGGACTGAAAAACCTCATGGGGCTCATCTGGGATCGCGGGTATTTACACACTGGAACCGATCTTCACACGGCCATCGCGGAACTGGCCACGGTCATCCGCCCCCAGTTGACGATCCTGGACGCCTCGCGCGCGCTGTTGATGGGCGGCCCCACGGGACCGGGCAAGGTGCAGGATCTCAACATCCTCGTTGTCGGGACCGATCCGCTTGCCGTGGACGCATACGCGACCACTCTCGGCAATTGGAACAACCGGTCGATTCGGCCGGCCATGGTCCGGCATCTGGCTGCCGCATCCAGGATCGGCGTGGGGGAAATCGACCTTGAGAAAATCCGGATCGTCAAGGCGACGGTATAATATGATCAGGACTTATAAAACAATTGACGGATCATCCTTAGAATGACGATTTCCGAATGAAATCCCATAACCGCATTGCCTTGATCTTCATTTTCATCCCTGCCGCATTGGCGTATCCCCGGTCCTGGCCCCGGCTGGAATTCCCCTCCACCATAGCCGGCGACAAACTTTGGATCGGGACTCCCAAGGGATTGTACCAGTACCAATACGACGAGGATACGTGGGCGGTATTCGGAACACACAACGGACTTCCATCCGACCACATCCAAATCCTGACCTGGGACGGGGAATGGCTGTGGGCCGGCACCCCGGAGGGCGTCGCCGCCGGGAACATCCAGCTCAATCAATGGCTGGTGTATTCCGAAAAGAACGGCCTGCCGGGCAACCGGATCCTGTGCATCGCCCCCGAAGAAGATTACATGTGGGTGGGCACAGACCGCGGCGCGGCCCGGTACGACAAGATCATCCAGGAATGGGAAAAATTCACCGTTCAAACCGGGCTTCCGGATTCGATGGTGTACGACATCGTCTCCGACGGCGGCCTGGTCTATTTCGCAACGGCCAGGGGGCTCGCCGAGTACGACGTCCGGTTTGAAAAATGGCGTTACTACGGCAACGACAACGGAATCCCATCGGACACGATCCGGTTCCTTTATCCGACCGCCGACTACCTGTGGCTCTTCACAGACCGTGGACCGGCCCGGTTTCATCGACAACTCCACACCGCGGTTCCTTATGTCAATCCGCAGTTGGAATTTTCAGCCGTTCATGACCTGGCGGCGGTCGGCGAACAGCTTTGGGCGGCCACGGAATCCGGCGTCTACCTCTATGATCCGGCCAACGCCATCTGGCGGGAATTCCCCGAGAGATCCAATCTGCCCGATTCGGCCGTCCAGGCGCTGTGCTTTGACATGAACAACCGGTGGTTCTCCACGCGCAAAGGGATCATGCTTCACAATGTATCGGATGGAAGCTGGAAACGGTTCGACAAGGCCCAGGGTCTTTCCTCCGAATGGTATGATGCGGCGTCGGCGTATCGCGACCGGATTTTCCTCATCAATCCGGGGACCATCGACCACTACCGGCCTGGTGAAAACCGTTGGTTTGTGTATCCCCTGGCCCGGCAGCCGTCCGGATCGAAAAAGCCTTCCTGGATATCGCTCGACCGTGAGCGCGGAAGCACCGCCCGGTTCGGAGAGAACGTCCATCTCGGCCTGAGCGGTACACGGATCACGAACCGGTTCCAGTACGACGCCGAATTCCCCTCATCCGGGAGCGGCCGGACTTCCAGCCGAAGCGTCAGCCGCACGGATCTGAAGGCCCAGCTCGATCTGCCCCGCGGACGCATGGTGAACGGATTTTACGACAATACGGATTTTAGCCAGACGCTCTATGGAATCCGTTACCGGGGCGGCGCGTCCGATCTGGTCCAGGAGGCCTCCTGGGGCGACGTCCGGTTCGAGCCCGGGAAAAGCGAAATTCTGCCCGGCATGGGCCTGTTCGGCGTTTCGGCGCGATTGGAGGCGGGGAAGAAGACGGAGCGGTACAAACGGAGCCTGTTCTCAGCCCGGGGTTTCAGCGGGGAACGGACCACAGCCAGGGAAACGGAATTTTTCACAGGAAACCTCAGGAGCTCCGGCACCACGTTGGCGGACACCGGCTACGTCCGCCGTGTGTTCTTCCGCATCGGAGGCGTGGACGAGGCCTTTCCGGTCGATGAGGGTACCGAGCGCATCGACATGGACGATGGCGATCCGGCAACCAACACGGCCAATACGGAAGCGCAGACCGTCATCGCAGGCGCGGCCGGCGATTTTGACCGGCTCCATCCGGTGCTGGACTACCGGCTGGATTCGAAAACGGGGGTCGTCCGATTTTTGATCGGGATTCCGCCGAAAGCGATCCTGGTCGTCCGGGGAATCTCGCGGGGCGTTCCGTTCGAACGCGTGATCAAGACGCCCGGCCGCTGGGATCATGCTCTGGTCAACAGGTACTCTCTCGGCGGCATGGAAATCCATCCCTACAGCCTCAGGCTCGAGGTGTTCGACGGGCAGGGCGTCAGGCACCCCTTGTCGGAGTTCGGGCTGGACTCAGACGGCGACGGCCGCGTCGATCCGGAATGCATTGATTTCAAGGAAGGCATTCTGGCCTTCCCACAGGAACGTCCGTTTCCGCAATCCGTTTATGATTCCCTCCGTGCCGTGTCGCAGTACCGGATCGGAGTGCGATTCCAATCCGATCGGCCGTTTTTTGCGCTGAAGCACGCCAACCTTGTCCGCGGTTCGGAGCTGGTTACCGTGGACGGAGAGCCGCTCGTTCCCGGCAGCGATTACACACTTGATTACTGGGTCGGAACGCTCTTGTTTCTCAAGGAGGGCGTCATTGCCGAAGACAGTGATATCCGTGTGGATTACGAGTATTATCGCAACGCGAAGGAACAATTCCGCATGGGGGGAATCGGATTCAGCCCGTCGGACAACGTCCTTGTTGAAGTGAGCGGCTTTGGATTTGATAAAAATACACCGCGGGGAGACCTTGATTCCGTCCAGGGGATGGACGCGTTCGGGGAATTCCGCTGGCGGGCCCTTGACCTGGATTGGAAGTTTACCCCCCAATACGCGTGGGACCGCGGAGGGGAAGACGGAGGCAGCCGCGTTTTGGTACGAACGGACGCCAGCAGCAAACGCATACGGCTGTTTTCCGAATATGAAAAAATCGATACGGGTTACCAGTCGCTGTTCGATAGGAAGTTTCAATTGGGCGACCTCGGCGAGCGAAGCGGCTTGGGAGTGAGGTTTTTACCTGTCGATTGGTTCGACATGAGCGGGGGATGGACGCGCCAGGCATCCCAACCCCGGAACGGTTCGTCCGGCGTTGCGGAGGAATGGACGGGCAGGGCAGTCGTGAATAAGCCGCTTTATCCCGCTTTTTCAATCTCCGCCCGGAAACGAACCTACGATACTCTGGACGTCCGGTCGGATAAGAACACGATCCGGGGGGATTTCGACTACAAGGTGCCGGAGCCTGTTTTATCCAAACTGTCATTCCGCTCTCTTCATCTTTACGGTGTTTGGCGCCGGAGCTGGGAAAGCGCGCCGCAGAATCCATCCGACCCATTCCTGCTCAAGACGCAGGTATTTTCCGGAATTACGGATTCCGGGTTCGAGGCTCAGAGTCCGGATATGAGAGTCGTGAGCTACGATTTGCAAATTCCGAGTGATTTCTCTCGTTCAAATAATCCGTTCTGGAGCGCGAATCCACGGGGATTGACGCTCCCCGCCGCAAGCGGCGGGGAATCTTCGATCTGTAGGGAAGAAGACATTGATATTCGCTCGCTTATGCCGGGACAAGCCCCGGGGAATGCCCTCGCCGACAGATTCAAAAAAAGAGTTTTGGGACCGGAATCCGAACGGATGATTTTAAAAAAGAGTTATGCAACCACAGGCATCGGGTTTTCAGATGGAGTGATGGAGTCAGAGTGCGGGAAAAAGATCCATGATAACCGGTATTTCCGGATCGATTTTGCCCCCGCGGACCAAATTCAGATGAACGCCTATTTCCGGGAGAATCGGTATCAAACGGGGGAATCTTTCGACCTGATGGGCCGCTATCCCTACAATCATGAACGGAAACTGTTCATGACCGCGACAGTGGACCGGGTTCCGGGTATTAACCTGTTTGTCCTGTATCAGGGGGAGCTTGCCGAACGGTACGCTTCGCCGCTCAAGGATGTCCGCGACCGTTCGCTCGACCGGTCCTGTCTGGCCACCCTGCGGATCGTTCCAGGCCGATGGGCTGCGTATCTCTCACCCTATACCTTTCAGATCGAGTACCAGCCTGCCTTCCAAGGGTTCATGTCCCATGCCAGTGGAAACCATTCATGGACCGGGAGGTTCTGGGAATTCCCCCAGGACGGTTCCTCCTGTCTTGACCGGAATGACGCGGTCGTGCTGAGGAATGAATGGAGGCCGTGGAACACCTTAACGCTGTATCTCGATTATGAAACCGGCAGCGGGCTATCGAAGGATTGGGACAGCCTGCTCGGGACGCGCCGCCGGAGGATTTTCCAGAAGACCGAATTCAGGCCCACGATCAATTCCCAGATGACATTTCAGTACCAGCGCCTGCGCGATGAAAAAGAAACCTATTCCGTTTTCACGAGGGACAATCCGATATTCTGGCTCGAGAACCGGTGGAGCGACAGACTGCAGACCCAGTGCAATGTGAGCTTCCTTCGGGAAGAGAGAAGGACCGGCAGGCTTATAGAAACGGTGTCCACCTTTTCACCCCTTGCCGGATTCACCTACCGGATGAACCGATCCGGCGTCCGGCTCGAAATCCGAAACAACCTGTCCCTGTCGTTTCACCGCAATAACAAGCCGTCTTTCCGGTTCGGCTACAACCGGTTCTCGGACGATTTGACCGTGGATTATTCCCCCCTGTCCATCCTCATCTTTCAGCTCAAGGGAGGTGCGTCCTATCAGAACCAGATGTCTTCCTCAACCGGCTCCTGGATTTTTGCGTTCCAGTTGCGGATGACGGCGCAGCTTTAGACGAGTTGATGGATCTGCCAAACCCGTGCTTCGCGCGGGATTCGTATTCCTAAACCAGTCGGCGCAAGGTTGATCTGATCCCGAATTTGTGGAAACACCGAACAGGCTGAATCTGACAGCAAGCGCGTTCCCTCCGGCTTGCACCGGGGCCTGCCCCGGAGCGATCAGAAAATTATCGATTCGAAGACAAGTCTGGGATATAGTCTCTCTTAATAATTCTTACCATTAAAGAAATCAACAAGGAAGATTTTTCCGGACATACGGATCAGATGGAATGCGGCCTTTCTACTTCCCGCTCAGATTCGACACGATCTTGAATTTCGCCTGCTTGAGAATGGCCGGGTACTTCCGCACCGAATTCCGGTCCTTGTTCTTGTCCTTCTCGGACAGCCCGGAAAAAGGACCGAGGCAATTGTGTACCTTTTTTAAGTCATCCCGCGTCTCTCCGGGCACCCAGCCGTTTTGTTTTTTGTGATCGGCCCAGCCGTTGTGCTCCGCCTCGGCCAGCAGTTCGATGTTCTGCTCCACGATTTCGAGCATCTCCGCCTCCGTGTCCGGAGAGGTGAAATTTTCCGGGACCACATAGAGCCCGACCAGGTCCAGCACCTGCGGGATGCGCGCCGCAGCGGCGCGGTTGTCCTCCTTGTAATCCTCCGGCAGGCTGTCGTAGGACACGTCCATTTCCTTTTTCAGCCAGTTCTCTCTGCGGCCGAGATCGCGGTAGAATTCGTGCACGTGGGGCGCCAGCGTTTCTGCTTGGGTCTTGAAGGCCAGATCGCGGTTCACGATGGCCAGGAATGCCTCGGCATCCGCGTGCAGGGCCAGAATGTCCTCTGCAGGCAGGTCCGAACGGCGTATGGCCGGGATCCCGGGTTTCCTGAGCTGCAGGATGATTTTTTCCAGGGACCTCGCGCCGTGTCTGTACCGGTTGATTTCAATCAATGCGGAAAGGATGCCCCGGTCTATTTCCAGGCGGTTGTCATCCTTCAATCCCAGGACGGCCCTGATGAGAAGGGCGCGGCGCACGGGGAAGCAGACGTCTTCCGGATCGTCCGCCCAGGCCTGCTGGCTCGGGACAAAACTCTGGCGCTGATTCGGCCCCAGCACGTTCAGGTATCCGCTGAGGCGGCTCTTGAAATCCGGACCTTTTTTCAGCTGGAATTCCCGGAGGCCTGCCTTGTCGCCATCCGCCGGCCCGAAATGCTCCATGTCCACGCTTGTGCCGCCTGCAAAGACGAAAATGCATTTGCCGATGGGATGTGTGAGCTGGCCTTCCTGAAACGCGCCGTCCTGCATGGGAGCGAGAAGATACTGCAGCCAGGCGAGCTCCTTGGAATCGAATTCATCCCAGAAAACGACCGGCGTCACGCCCTGCAGGGCCTTGTCCCGGACCTGGTGGAAGGCGCCGGTCAGATCGTCCGGTCCCTTGAACTGGGATAGGTTGAATTCGAGGATCGGGACATCCTTTCCGAGTATCCCCCTGGCGATTTCCTTTATCCCGAAACTTTTACCTGAACCGGGAGGCCCGAAAACAGCCAGGGAAAGCGGCTTCTTGCCCGGGTCGTGCTTCTCATAAGCCTTGATCAAGGCGCGGATGTTCCGGAGGCTTTCGATTTCGTTCCTGTCAACAGTGAACAATTTGCCAAACCGCGAAAAGGGGATATGGGTGAGTGCCCTGGGCCCCAGCAAGGCTACCCTGCGTCCTATCCCGTAAAGCGGTCTTGGATTTTTCTGAACGCCTTCCAGCACAGCGGTCATGATGGTCCAGTTCTTCTTCACCCGCTCGCTGGTTTTTTCCGGATTCGGAAGGCGGATGCAGGAATAATGAAAGGCAGGGGCCAGAATATCGCGGGCCACGTCCGCAAAGGGGAAACCCGGATCCGAATCATCCGTCTTGCCGTGGCCTGCCAGATGCATGGTTCTCATGGCCGAAAGGCCGGCTTGAATCCCGTCAAAGACAGGATTGTCCGAACCCGGGACCAGCAGGCGGTCCGTGATCCCTGAGCACAGGCAGGCCATGAATCCGAGCGCCTGTCCCTGCACCCGGTCCCGCCATTCGAATTCCATGTTCGCCGGGTCGTATATAAGTTCAAAGCGGATATCTCCGCCCTTATTTTCGACATGCAGCGCTCCCTCGGATCCGAAATGAATGATCAGATGCCTGGACGCCTGGAGCTTTTGAACCGCCGCGTTGATGCACAATTCCTCCGCCAGATCGAGGGCCGTCCGTTCCCAGGAGATGCCGGAACTGACCCGGACCTCCTCCTTGCGGATGTCGCCGATCGATATGATGGTCACCAGCCTTTCCGGGAATTCCGTGGAGACCAGCCTCCACAGATCGCCCTGGCCCACCGGGCTGGACATTTTCAGCACGATCCATTCCAGTCCTTTGACCTGCTTTTCGAACAGGATTTTCGGCCAGGCGCTTTTTTGCGTGCTGTTCCTGAATCCCAGGTCCCCGTCGTCAATGACCAGCACAGCCGGATGCGGCGCAGCCTGGACATTCACATGTTCCGTATAGGGGAAGAGGCTGCCGCAGGGATCTCCATACCCGAGGGCCTTGTCCAGCCTCCAGACTGTCTGTTTTTCATGAGGGAACGGTTTCCACAGCGCATAAGCGTGCTGGCAGGATCCCAATTTTTCGTAAATGAATGGATTGAGTCCGAAATGCACCAGGTATGGTTTTTCCTGGCCTCCATCGCCTGCGCGGCCGGCGCTTGTTTCCGCCAGGATCCGGTGGATGAGCCCGGCTCCGCCTTCGGCCGTACGCTCCCGTGTGCCGTTCCTGCCCGGCGAATCCGGCGAGGGCCTTTCGCCCTGGTAGAGGTGATGGTCGAGGATCACATCGCCGGTGATGAGCACGGTCTTGGATTTGGGGGTCATGGAATAAAGCCCTTCATTAAATGGTACGGGGTGGAATCTATTTCATTATCGTTTGTTGATCCTGCAGCCTGTTCTCGAATTCCTCTTCAGCCCATCCGGCATTTCCTTGAGTGGACAAACTGCCCTCGGATATCCGGTTTATATGGAAACTCCCTCAGAACGAACGAAAAAGTTTTAATTGTTCAGATCGATGATGGCTGACAAAAATGTATAGTAAAAATTGCATGAAATCAAATCATTTTCTCTTGATTTTGCCGCATCTTCTTCGGGCTGTCCCCGGGTTGCCTAGCCGGTATCCTCTCCAGAAAGGGTGGAAGGGGCGGGATTTAAGTCAATCAGGGGGCCCTTTCCGAGGCGTTCTTCCGGTACGGGATTGAGAGCAGAAAATCCGTGATCGATTCGGATTGCGCAAAAGGCCGCTTTTTTCGCGAAAGCTCCGCGTAGATGCGCGGTCTCCGGGATGTCCCTGATGAAAACTGCCGATTGTTTATTGAAAGAAACTCATACGCTGTTTGCTGCCGAAAAGCTTCGATCTGCAGGGGAAAAGACATTTATTTTCGCTCGCTTACACCGGTTCGAAGCCCGGGGCAGACCCCGGGCCAATCCCCGCGGCGGGCGGGCACTGACCGATTCATCGCGCAATGGCACGGGCCTTGTCTATGGTACTGCCGGAAACGGGACACAGGAGGAAGGAGGCACACATGGCAACCGGAAAAGACGAACTGCAGCAGCATCTCGAAAACCTGACGCGGGAAGGCATCCGGGCCGATGCGCAGAAGCTGAAACGGGACATGTGCTCCCAGTTTGCGGACCCGGATGAATGGATACGCGAGTATGT
>JAFGEX010000012.1 GCA_016931355.1 bacterium | reverse complement strand
GCCAGCCTGGGATCGAGTCCCCTGTCCGGTAAAACAACGACCCTGCGTTCGAAGAGGCTGATCAGGAGCAGCAGTCCGGTCCGGCCTGCGGTTGCGGACAGTTCCCTGCGGAGGAACAACGATTCCGCGTATTGCTGCACCTCGGTTTCCGCCCTGTGGCCTGCGAGAAAGACCCGCGCGAAACCGGGGATCAGCACGGTCAGGAGCGCGGGCAGCGCGCCTGCCCCGAGTATTGAAGCCACCTGGATCAGAAGTGCGGACCGGGACGGCCATGCATTCGAAAACGCGTCTGCGAGAATCACGGCAAGCCCGGCCAGGGATGCGCCCAGCGCAAAGGCGATCCAGGGGAGCTCCGCATACACGTCGCTGCGCCCGATCACGGCCAGCACGATCTGGGCGCCGGTCCGTTTTTCCGCATCGGCGATGCGCTCTTCCAGCCGTTTGCGGTCCTGAGAGGATAGGATGGGTTTCATGGGCGTTAACCTCATGATAAGGGTTCTGAAATCATGGCTGTGTAGATCAGAATGCGTTTTTTACAATGCGCTGATCCCGAAGAAAAATTTCGAAAATCATGTTGCGCTTCAACAACTCTATTTGTCATTCCCGCGATCTTGAAGCTGGAATCCAGGGATTGGGATGGACGTTCAATCTGACAGCGCGCGTATACCACGGGGCAAGTCTCGGGGTATGCGCTCGCTGTCAGATTCGGCGAGATGAAAATCCAGCATGATTTTTTCACCACGAATCAAACAAATGCGCTTTTCAATAATTTCTGCGGGAACCGTATCATCTTGATTCATTCCAAGTAATCTTTCCGTGGAAGAAGTACAATTCTTCCGGTTCACTCCAACCGGACCAGCGCATACCCGGCGCCCGGCATCTCCGCTGCACAGCCGTTCGGGATGACGGACAGCCTGCTTCGATTTCCTCCGAAAACGATTTCCATTTCATTCGCCGGCACATCCGTCCGGATACGCGCCGTCACGGGCCGGAACGACAGATTGGCCAGGACGAGGTACGAAGGATTTCCGGGCCTCGTCCATAGCGCTGTAAAAACATCCTTTGAGTCGGATGCTGCGGATCTTAGGGAGCATGAGTATCCAAGCAAAGTTTGCCGCAGCCGCATCAGATCCCTGTAGAACGGTTCCTTGCCTTCGAGCTCCCTGTACCACACGAACGGGATGCCGCCGGAAAAGGCATGCACAAAACGCACGGCATCGCCCATGGGATTGGTCCTGGCCTCTTCAACCATTCCCTGTATGTCATGGTTGGCGAAGAATGCAGCCCTGACCGTGCCTGGGGGCCTTGCGTCACCGGCATCCGCAAGGGCCTTGGCCCAATCAGCCCCCTTCATCAGCGGCCTGCCCTTCAGCCATCCTTCATTCAGCGGCTTGAGCAGCCATCCGTTTTCATAGGTCCCGTCCGCGGCTCTTTGAAAAATGGGGCCCCAGACCTCGCTCAGGAGTATGAAATCCTTTTTAACGGCCCGGACTGCATCCCGCAATTCCTCGAAAAGCCGGACTCCCCCGAACAGGGTGTGCCAGGCAGGCCTCGGATTGGAGGGATCGAAATTCGGCTCCTTCCAGTGCATGGCGTCCATCCGGAATCCGTCTATGTCGAATGTCCGGATGTTCCAGAGCGCCCAATCGATTGCGAATTTCCGGTAATCCGGATTGCCCCAGTCACAGGAATACGTCCCGGTTTCCGCAGGCTCGCCTGGTCCCGGGCCCCAGCCGTGGGATGCGAACGGGCGGCCGAGTTCGTCGCGCACCAGCCAGTCCGGATGCTCATGGATAAAAGGGCTGCGCACGCCGATGCCCTGTGGGATCAGGTCGAAGAAGACCTTAAGGCCTTCGCGGTGCGCGGCGTTGACGAAAGACTTCATGTCATCCGCTGTGCCTACGCCCCAGGGATTGGCGAGCGGATCCTTCTGCTTCCCGGAGGCCCACTGTTCTTTTTCCGCTTCAGCCGGTGTTTTTTGATCAAGAGCGAAATGATCAAGCAGCGCATAGACGTTTCCCTGGTTCTTCCACACAGGCATCAGGTACACGACGTCGAATCCGAGGTCCCGTATCCATTCGATGCGTTTTTCCCAGTCTGCCACAGGCCTTGGATCGATTTGAAGCAGGCGGGCGTTCTTCAGCCATCCGGGCGTGTCCGGAAATGAAACCAGGTTATTGCCGTATGCCCGGTCTCTGAACCGGGCGAGATGGTCCGCCCATAATCCCCGGGTAAGCAGGACGCTGTGGCCTGCGGCTGTGACGGACTCCCCCGGTTTCAGCCATGCTGCAAGCTGCAGGTGATGCCCGATGTCGAGTGTTTCACCCTTGCCGTCGATGACCGGGAAAACAGTCGCGATTTCGCTGTACAGCCAGGCGGAAAGGATGCGCCCCGCCACCGGATTCTCGACCGCGATCAGGCCTGATGTCTGGTCCGGAGCGGACTCGAGCCATCCCTGCGGATAGGACGGATCCGGCCCGCGTACAGAGGCATCGAGAGGTTTCGACGCGCATTCCGGATACGGACTGTCCGGAGTAAGCACCTGGCCCGGCGCCTGCACGCGGCATTCTCTGGATTGTCCGATGACAGGGGAGGGGAGGACGAACCATACTTCAGTGAGTTTTCTTTTACCTCCTGTGGTCGCCTCGATGCGGACGCTCTGGCTGAGCACCGGTTCCCGAGCATCCAGCTCTGCATGATGGATGACGCGGATGCCGTCCTTTTTATATTCGATGTCCAGTGATTTGCGGTCCGCTGAAACACGGTAGGATTTCACCCGCCTCGAACCGGTCCCGAGCACGGGATTCCCGTCGACCACGCAGTCGATTGCAGGCCCGGGGATGCGGATGATGTTTGATGCGTCCGTTTCCATGAAACGGAGCGTTGTCCAGTCACCGGTTTCCGGATCGAATGCAGCCGATATTCTGCCGTTGGATATTTCCATGGGATGGTTCCTTCCGCATCCCGCGCATAGGGCCAGAAAGGCCGGGATGAAGACAGCGGAGATGAAAGCTTCCTTCTTCATGCGGGCTTTTTTTCCGTTCCCGAAGTCCCAACAGAAACGCTATCAACGGATGCCGGTCAGGCCTGATAAATCTGTATCAGGTTTCCGCAGCAATCTTCCAGGACGGCGTAAATATAAGTCCCGGCCTGAACCGGTTCCTGTGTGAACCGGACCCCCAGCTTCTTCAGGCGTTCAAACTCGCGTCGCACGTCGTCCGTCTGAAAAGCGGTGATAGGTATGCCGTCCCTGACCAGCGCGGCCTTGAGCGCCTTCATCTCCGGGTATTCGGCGTTCGGCTCCAGGACCAGTTCCGTGCCGGCCGGTTCCTCAGGCGACACCACGGTCAGCCACCGCGCGTCTCCCACAGGGAAGTCCGTTTTCTTGATGAAACCCAGGACCCGGGTATAGAAGTCCAGGGCCTTCTCCTGGTCGCCCACGGATACGCTGCTCAATCTGATTTTCATAATTCCTCTATTCTTGAAGGGAGCGAGGATATGAAAAAATTATCGCAAACACATGAGAATGTCAAGCCGGATTTTGGGAATATGAGAAGAAGGCATGCTTCTTCATCATCATTCTTGTTTTTTTGAAATGCTTTCTTTATTATACAGGCAGGTCATGATCCTTGCCGTTTCCGTAATATCCCGGCGTCAGAATAGATGGAGGAAATCAAAATGCAGAGAAAAATCTTCGTTGCAGCGCTCCTGCCGGTCTTCATCCTGCAGGGATTCATTTTTGCCCAGACCAATGTGGCGCCGCTGGGCCTGGCCTACACCTGGGCCCATAATCTGGAATCGACCGCGGATTCCAACAAGGTCGCGTGCCCCGAATTGAACGACGGCGATGCCGATTCGGTTGTCTGGCTGAGCCGCGGCGACCTAGGCCAGGGCATCGACGACAGCAT
>JAFGEX010000129.1 GCA_016931355.1 bacterium | reverse complement strand
GCAGAGCGCCAGACCGATCAGGACCAGGCCGGCCATGTTCAACATATCCGTTATTCTTAACAGGGACGGCGTATTGGCGAGCCAGTGATAGAATCCGGAGAGAAAACCCGAGGTATTGGACAGATATCCGAAAGCAGTCCAATTTCCCAGGGCGATCTTGAAAAGTCCTTCATACAGGAAGTGCCACCCGATGGCCAGCCTCAAAACAGTCACAAACACCCGCAGCGCGGAGATCCTCCAGGAAGAGGGAGAGCCGTTCTTTTCAAACCGGGGTTCCGTCATGTTATTCGTGCCTCCCGTTTGGACGATGCCGAACCGTTGTGTGTGTAACTTAACAATATTGTCTCTGGTTATCAAGTCCGATATCGCCTGGCCGATAAAATGAACTGAGCTTTATCCTGTCGAAGATATCAGGATGAACAGGTCATCGGATGAACCATCGCAGGCCTGTGCAGGGGTCCATTGAAACTCCCCGGCAGCGCGCTGCCGGGGAATCTTCGATCTGCAGGGAAAAGGACATTTATATCCCGCTCGCCTTTCCCGGGGTAAGCCCCGTGAAATGCGCTCGCAACCACATTCAAGGGGGACCATTCCGGTCCCGTGATTTGGACCGGAACGAGGGGGCCATGACCCGGAAAAGCATGGGACCGTTGAATGAACCGGGGGACCTCCCGGAGGTGATTGCACAGGATAAAAATAATTGCAAAAAACCCTTGACTTTTAAAAACGGATTTTGCATATTCTACTATAGATATAGTAACTCATCTATCTTTATAGGAGTAGACATGAATCCATCCCGGAAACTTTCCCCTGCCGAATGGGAAATCATGGAGGCCGTATGGGACCTGGAGGGTTCCCCCTCCGTCAGGGATGTGGTGAACAGGGCGTATCCCAAAGGGGAAAAGGCCTATACGACCGTGCAAACCGTGATGAACACCATCGAGAAAAAGGGCTTTCTCAAACGGAAGAAAATCGGCCTGGTCAATTTTTACACCCCCACCCGGTCCCGGGGTGACATGGTCCGGAAAGAACTGACAACGCTCGTCTCCCGTATATTCAATGGATCCGTTCCTGCCATGGCCAATTTCCTGCTGAACTCGGAAAATCTGAACATGGAAGAAATCGAATCCATCAAGGCCCTTCTTGCCTCCAAGGAAAAGGAATTGAAAGGACGCAGACGATGACCGCGTGGATCAATGAAACCGGATCGGCCTGGGCTGAATATGCGGTCTGGGCGGTTATACAGAATACGGTCTTCCTGGGGTTGATCGTGCTGCTGCTGCACCGGCTCCGAAATATCCCGGCCCGCATCCGTTTCATTGTCGGTTTTGCGGGGCTGATCAAGCTGATTGTCCCGCCTTTCATCCCCGCTCCGTTTCTTATTCAGCGCCCGGCATCCTCATCCGGGTCCATCGGGGGGCTGATGTCCGCTGCGGGCAGTCCTGCCGCGGCCTCCATGCCTGGCCTGCCGGGTCTGGAACCTGCAGGATGCCTTTTCCTTGCCTGGCTCGCAGGACTTTTTCTATTCATCCTGATCCCGGTTCTGGCCCATATCCGGCTCAGGCGGAAATTGGCCTCATCCGCATGCGGAGGCGAAAAGGACGCTGAAAATGCTGTGGAAATCTGCAAATGCGGCGATCTGTCCGTACCCCTGACATTCGGTCTTTTCAGAAAACGCATCTATGTGCCTGAAATCTGGGACGCCTGGTCCCCTGAGACTCGCAGGATGATTCTCAGGCATGAAATGGCCCATATTCGGCGCAAAGATGGTCTGAGCCATATGATCCAGGTCATTGCACAGGCGCTGTACTTCTTCCATCCTTTGGCCTGGCATGTATCCAGAAAATGTTCCGAACTGCGCGAAATGGCCTGTGATGATCTTTCCACGGGAAACAACAGGAATCGATCCGTCGAATACTCCAGAGCCCTGGTTCAAATCGCCGAGAATCTGGTCCGTGGACCGGACTGTTTCCCGGCGTCCGCCCTGATCAGGCGGAAAAACGAACTGCTGAACCGAATCCGATACCAGATGGAGGGTGCCATGAAAAAAAGCCTGTCCGGAAAGAAAACGATTCTGATTATGGCGGGGTTGCTGCTGACCGCATTGCCGCTGTCGTGGACCAGGGCCAGACCGCAAAACGAGGAAGCACCGGCTCCCGCGAAACAGGAGGAAGGCAGGAATCCGATGTCCCTGTTCATGTCAATGCCCGAGGGCGGGTTTGAAGCCATCCTGAAAAACCTGGTCTATCCCGAAACGGCGCGCAAGCTGGGCGTCGAGGGGAAGGTGACCGTCAAGGTCCAGTATTATGAAAAGGGTCTCAAGGATGCAGAGATCGAAAAATCCGCATTCAACATCGAGGGAAAGGGCAAGGAATACGAATCCGCTGCCCGGGAATGCGAGAAGGCTGCTCTGAAAGCCGTGCGCTCGGTCGAGTGGACCCAAATCAAGGGCGCCACCTCCGCCGGAGGATACTACTCGGTGCCGGTGGAATTCAAACTGGATGAAAAAGCTGAAGCGGCGCCTCCTCCGCCTCCGGCTCCTCCCCCGCCTCCTGTGCCTGAGGAAGGCGTCTTCGTGCCTTTTGACACAGCCCCGGAACCGGTGGAGGGATACGCCGCGATACAGAAGAACGTGGTCTACCCGGAACTGGCGGTCAATGCAGGCGTGGAAGGACGGGTGATCGTGCAGGCGAACATCGATGAAAACGGAAATGTGGCAGGCACCAAAATCCAGAAGTCATTGGGAGCAAACGGCTGCGACGAATCCGCAGTGAACGCCATACGGTCCGTCCAATGGAAGCCCGCACAGAAGGACGGCAAACCGGTGGCTGTGTGGGTTTACATCCCGGTGGAATTCAAATTAGCCAAGAAATGAGGCAAGCACTCCGATGACTGCGCCGGTCCCCGGGCCGCGGAGGTCCCGGCCCGGGGATCGGAGATTGGGATCACCTCCGGGAGGCCTGATCATTTTCATGCGCCTGCATATGAAAAAGATTTGAAATTCCTATTCAGCCACATTCAAGCCTCCCGGAGTTCAGGCCTAAATCGTCAATCGTCCATCTTCAATCGGCAATGATCCTTCATCATAGAGGAGCTTGCCGCCCGCGAGACTTATTCAATACACCAAAACCTTCACCACCTGCGCCGAATCCGGGATCAGGGCCGGATCCCGGGTCGCGTACCATTTCTGCGGGACCTCTTTCCTGTCCAGCATGAAACTCAGGTCCAGGGCATCCACACCTGCAACCAGCCCGCCCTCGCCGAATCCGATACGGTCCACTCCGTGCGACTTGCGAAGCTCGCCCAGCGTGGAGCCCGGTCCTATGCCTTTATCCGTGCGGAACCTCGCATCCGTAACGGTGATCCGGCTGACCGTCCATCCCTCGTTCCATCCGATTTCAACGAGCAGGGAAGGCTTTCCGCCCGCGCTCCCGGGGATGCGGATTTCCATGGCAGGCGAGAACATGCCCTCCTGGTACAGGTCGACCAGCGCGGTGTTGTCCCTGCCGTACCGGTTGTACAACTCATCCACGGGAATACCGATTTCCGCCAGGCCGGCCCTGGAGTGATTGATCAAAAAGGATGGGTCCGTCTGCGCAAACAGCCCGGCAACACATCCGAACGCAATCGCCATAAGCAGAATCCGCTTCATTCTGTCTCTCCTTTCCATGATCTCAGGGGCCGGTGAGATGGCTGTCGAGCACGCGGCCGCTTGTCTTTTCAATTCTGATGAAGGCATTGCAGCCGAGTCTGCCGAACCCGGTCGTGATGCGCCATTCGGCCGTCAGCTCCTCTGCGTGCACGCCTTCCCATTCCCATCCCTGCTCCGCACAAACGCTGCGGGCGATCTCCATGGCCATTTCCCGGGTGATGCCGGAAGCCTTTCCCACCCGGATGTGCAGCGTATCGGAAACAAGCGTGATCCGCGGCACTTTCTGCAGCAGCTTTTGAACCTTTGCGATCTCCTTCTTCCTGCTTTTCCAGAATGAATTCCGGTTCCGGTTCTTCCAATACTCATCCGTATAGAGTCCGAACCATTCCGCCTCACGGGAGGCCTGCGTGGAATAAACAAAAACCAGGGAAAAATCACCTGCCAGTCCCTTGAGAAACGGGCCTATGGCGAATCCGTCAGGGAAAAGAGGGACGCTCTCTCCCGGCAGTATCCTACGGAACCCATCAGACGTCAACGGATCAACGGTTTTGCAACAAGGCCTGCTGTCCTTGAGGATTTCGCCTGCCGAATCCAATACGATGACAAAAGCATGCGGATACCGGAATTTTTGGCCAGAACCGTCCTGCGGAAGCACGATGGATATAGGATCAGCAGACACATTCTTCATCCAGACATGGATCCTGACGGAGTCCGGATGGCACCAGACCGTTCTGTTTCCCCGGAGCGAAAGCCGCAAGATATTTGCATCCCCGCCGGACGCGCCGGAGGCCAGCGCAAGGAACATCAGAATGATTCGCTTCACGGACTGCCACCCTCCCGCATGAAAGTAAAACTGCGACGCACCTTGAAGCTGAGCCGCAGTTCACAAAATCACGGACCGCCGCCTGCCTGCAGGATGAATTCACAACCTGCATCGAAATTCCTGCCCATCGCGATGCGGATCAATCCTGTTTTCAGTCCGTAAACAGCAGACCACTGGGTGATTTCCTGGGATACGGCGCTCAGCAGGTTCATCCCCTCCGTCATCGTGATCCTGCCGTCCGCATCGTCCAGCTCTTCCGCGAGTTTGCGGTACCTCCAGCAATCCGATCCGGACGGATCCTGCAGGGCCGGATCTCCTGAAAGGATAAAATTCGTCGATACCTGCCAGGGAGCGGAGTTCCATAGCACTTTCATTTCCCCTGCGACGAATTCGATTACTGCTGCCTTGCGCGGGTCCGAGACCAGATAATGCAGGGCCGGGTCGCCGGTCCGGATATTGAACTGCCCGGCAAGGGAAACCGCCTCCTCCGTATCGCCGGCATGGTCCAGGATGAGGCGAACCAAATGAATGTCCGCGATGGTTTTCCTTCGCGCATCATGAGGGGCACTGGCCTGGTCTACAGCCATGATCGCAATCGCAACCCCGCGTTCGTTCATGCCGTCGAAAGACCAGAAAGGCGCATCCAGCAGAGCTTCCCGGGATTCGATGCTTTCCAGATCGGGATCAGGCCCGTATCCCAGGTATTGCATGTCCACAAGCGATACAGAGGCGAATCCGCCCGGCGGATCCGTGAACAGAACCAGCGTGGACCGGCCATACCAGTCGAAATTGCGGCCGAATACCGGATCCGAATCACTTCCCAAAGCAGCGAAGCAGGAACAGGCCCAACCCTCTTTCCCGGGACACTGCCCGCCGGAAGCGATGCCTGATTCCAGCATTCCGTCGAATCCGTAATCGCCATAGAAAACCATGGAATAGAGGGGATAAGGATCAATCCTCTTCAAGCTGGCCAGCGTGCGGGAACGCTGATCCGCAGTCTGCCCGGCTCCGGGAAGGGTCGGTTCCTTTCTGCAGAACAGAACAAAAAGCGCGGGAAGAATGAATATCCACGCAACATGAATGCATCTTTTCCCATTAATGCTTTTCATGAAAATCCCCGTCTCCTCAATCCAGGAAGGATGCCTGAATCCGGAGCAGGTCATGCAGGGTCACTATCCCGGACGGCACTCCTGTCTCGCGGTTCAGCACCACCATGAATCCGGACGGCGATTCGATGAATTTTTTCGAAGCCTCACGCACGGTCTGATCATCATGGCAATGAATCGCCTTTTCCAGATCAGGGATCCTGCCGTCATTTAAAAATTTCTGAAGCATGGGGCGGGTTGCAATGCCGGTCACGCCTTCCGGTCCAGTGACCGGAAAGCAGTGATAGGGATGGGTCTGAAGCAGCCTCTGAACGGACGCTCTGTCGAATCCCTCAATCAGAACAGGTTTCCGATTCATGATCTGTCCAATGGAAACGCTCTGCCATGCATGGAGATCCCGCGGCGGCTTGATTTTAATCAGCTCGTGTCCGTCCTGAAGAAGGAGCGAATCGTAGAAATTGTGGCGGCCGGACAGCCGGACCAGAGCTTGTGAAAGGAGGGTGCCGATCATCAGACCGGGCACGAGCGAGAATTCATGCGTCATTTCAAAAACGATCAGGATGGAAGTGAGCGGGGCGCGTATCAGCGCGCCGAGACAGGCGGACATGCCGACCGTGGCCAGCACCACGGAATCTGCCCCGGACAGGGGCATCCATCTGTCCGCAATGCCTGCGATGAAAAAACCGCTCATGCCCCCGATGAACAGGGCAGGTGAAAAAATGCCGCCTGATCCGCCGAATCCATAGGAGAACACTGTGGAGGCAATCTTGCCCGCCATGAGCAGTCCTGCAGCATGCCACACCATTCCGCCTGTCAGGGCTTCGGACAGGTCCCTGTACCCGAGACCGAAAATGCCCGCCTTCCCGGTGGCGAGAAAAATGGACACGCCGATCGCCCAGGTTAAAAGGCCGCCGAAAAGCGGCAGGATCCAGAACGGCAGCGCTGTCTGCCGCTTCAGCCTCCCTCGAATCCGCAGGCTGTACCTGTCGAAAAGGATGCCCGCCCATGTGGCCAGAACAGCGACCACAGGCACCAGCAGGTAATGATACCACGTCACGCCCGACACCTCGGGCAATTCAAATGCAGGCTGTTTCCCGATGATGGCATGCACGGTCAGGGCGCCCGTGACCGCGGCCAGAACCACGCTGCCGAGGTACCGGTTGTTCAGGTCTCCGACCAGCTCCTCGAGGATGAAGGTGATGGCTGCAAGAGGGGTATTGAAGGCAGCCGCGAGCCCTGCAGCCGCGCCGACCGACGCCGGTCCCCGCCTGACGCGCTTGGAATGGCCGAAGAAACCGGACAGCGCAGATGCCAGTCCGCCGCTCAGAAACACGGTCGGCCCCTCGCGGCCGAGACTGGTGCCGCCTCCCAGGCTGATGACGCCCGCCGCAAACTTGGCGAACACAGACCTCCACGGCACGTATCCCAGTTCCTTCCAGTAGGCTGCCTTGAGCTGAGGGATGCCGCTTCCGGCCGCTTCCGGATAGTATTTCAGGATCACGCCGACAATAAAAGAGGACGCAAGAATGACGATCAGGGTTCCGATGGCGAATTCCAGGAACGGACGCGAGGCGAGAGCGACAATGGTCTTTGAAAAAATCAGGTTGGTGGTAAAAAGAAAGGCGACAGCGGCAAGCCCTGCTGCGAGCCCGAGGATGAGAGTGGTGACAATCGTCCTCACATTGCCCGGGATATGGCCGAAAAGAAAATGGCTTTGCCTTTTAAATTCCGTGGTTTTGTCCATCCTTTGAAGTGATTTCAGCAGACGGTAACAATTTACAAAACAACACAGTACAGGTCAAGTAAAAGTCGGGAGGCCGGCAAACCGGAAATACGGCGGGAAACAGCCTGTCCCGCAGCCGTAAGGGCCTATGTTTCGTATGCGAGGATCGCCGCCAGGGAAAGAGGACAACGGCTTGTTCTGATCATCAAGAGGATTGATTTATTAAAAGAAGGTTCGTACCTTTGATTGAGGCTCCCCGGCAGAGAGATGCCCGGGAATCTTTGATCATCAAACCCGCAAACTGCGACGCATCTGAATGGTGCGCTGCAGGGATGCATGCCCGTATGCCGCGCGGCAAGATGCGGAAAACGCACCCGCTGTCAGAATCTGGAAAACTCCGGGAAAGGACAACCATGCGAAAGAAAATCCTCATCCTGATCTGCCTATTGACCTGTATCGGCCTGCATGCAGACGATGAAATCCGTTTCAATGACTATTTCGAGGACCGCGGCCTGAGGGTGGATTTCTATTTTCTGGGAAATGCGGCTGAGGAATCCGTGGTCATCGGCCGCCTGGTACGCGAAGGCCCCTGGCCGGAGAATCCGGACCGCATTCTGGATGCATTCGAATACGGGAAGTATCAGGTGCTGGTCGAGGATATTGCCTCCGGCCGCCTGATATTCAGGCAGGGATTCGACTGCGAATTCGGAGAATACCAGACAACGGGCCCTGCACGGGCAGGCAAAAAGAAGGTTTACGAACGCTCGGTGCGCATCCCCTTTCCGAAGCAGCCGGTCAGGCTGAAATTCGAAAGCCGGGACAGGAACAACGTGCCCCGTCCGCTGTTCGCCGAGGAAATCGATCCTTCGGACACCGGCATTATCCGCGAGACTGTATACTCGGGCGATGAAACTTTCGTCCTGCTCGAAAACGGTGCCCCCCATCATTGCGTGGATTTTGTCTTCATCGGCGAGGGATACACCTCATCTGAACGCGAGAAATTCAGGCAGGATGCGGAAAAATACACAGGAATCCTGTTCGCAAACGAGCCGTACAGGAAACTCAAGCATCGTTTCAATGTACGGGCCGTGTTCAGACCCTCTCCCGAATCTGCGATGGACGAACCCCGCCAGGCCGTATTCCGGAAAACCATGCTGGATGCCTCGTTCAACGCGCTCGGCCTGGACCGTTACCTGCTGACCCAGCGGAATCACCGCATGCGGGAAATCGCTGCGCAGGTGCCCTACGATGCGATCATTGTCCTGGTGAACAGCATGCGTTACGGCGGCGGGGGGATTTACAACGATTACTGCATCACCACGGTGGACAATGAGAGGAGCGGGCCGGTATTCCTGCACGAGCTCGGTCATTCCTTTGCCGGGCTTGCGGATGAATATTACTCGTCCGAGGTGGCATACGAGGAATTCTATCCTGAGGGCGTGGAACCCCTCGAGCCGAACATCACGGCGCTTCCGGGCGGAAAGGTGAAATGGGACAGCCTTCTTTCTCCCGGCATCCGGATCCCCACGGAATATGGCAAGGCGGAGCGGGACAGCCTGAGCGCCAGGCTGGGCAGGAACAGACGGGAGATGCGCGTTACGCTGGAGGCTGCACGGAAACGGAATGCATCCAGCGATGAAATCCAGTCCATAGAAAAATCCTTTAAAAAGAAATCCGAAAAACTCGGCAAGAAACTGGACGAACTGCGCGCTCGTTATTCGGACCTGGAGGACAAGGTCGGCGCTTTCGAGGGTGCAGGCTATACATCGAACGGCCTGTACAGGCCCATGATCAACTGCCTGATGATATATCATCCTAAAAACGAGTTTTGCCGGGTTTGCCAGGCTGCGATCGAGAACATGATCGGATATTACAGTTCCCGGTGACGGTCAACGAATGATCGGATGCAGCGGACAGCCTGGCTTGATGAGGTAATCGGTTTTCCGGAGAACGGAAATCGGTCGAACGAAATCCTCTCTTCCGGGCGGACTCCCGCTTTTTTAGAGCAGGACGCGGTACCGAGTCCATGAAAAAGGGCTGAACCATGTGGACCATGGAACTTCTGGTCATGCTCGGCATGATCGCCATGAACGGCCTGTTCGCCGGTTACGAAATCGCCCTGGCAACCGTGACCCTGGCCAGGCTGCATGTACTGGACCATGAGGGAAAGGCAGGCGCCAGGGCGGCCATCTACATGAAGGAGAAGATGGCCCGCAGCCTGACCGTCATCCAGATCGGGATCACGCTTTTCGGCGCGGTCGCGGCTGCGGTCGGCGGTGCGGGGGCCGAAAAAAACCTGACGCCGCTGCTTCAGCAAAATTGGGGCGTTTCGGCAGGCCTGGCAAAGGTTTTTTCCATTCTGCTGGTTGTGGTCCCCCTGACCGTCTTTTCCATTCTGTTCGGCGAATTGATCCCGAAGGTGTTCGCACTCCGGAACCGGGAATGGCTGTGCCTGCTTCTCTCTCCTCCGCTCCGGCAGTTCTCGGCGCTGATCCGGCCGGTCGTGGCCGTGTTCGAACGGATCGTGAACCTGTTCGTGAACCGTATTCAGAGAAGGACGGGACGGTTCGCCAAGACGACGATTCCGGACGAACTGGCCGAACTGAGGGAAATGGCGCAGCTGGCCCGAACGTCTCGGTTGATCAGCGGGAGGGAGGAGTCGATCATCCGGGGGGCCACCGGCCTGTCGAACAGGTCCGTGCGCGACATCATGCTGACTGCGGACAACATCAAGATGATACACGCGGACGATTCCCTCGCGGACTACCTCGTCGCGGCTCATCTTTACCTCCACACCCGCTTCCCGGTGTCCGAAAAGGAGGATGACCCCCAGTCCATCATCGGGTATGTCAATTTCAAGGACATCATTTCGCTGATGCGCCTTTCCCCGGCCAAGCCTTCCGTCCGGGCCATTCTCCGCCCCATACCGGCTGTAGCGGAAAGCACGTCCATCGGGGATGCATTGGAAACCATGATGAAGGAGCATACGCATATCTCCCTGATCCGGGATCCGGCAGGCAGAATCACGGGCATGATCACGCTCGAGGACATCCTGGAGGAAATCATCGGGGACATCCGGGATGAATACGACAGGCTTCCATCCCATATCGTCCGTTCCGGGGACGGATGGGTCATCGGCGGAGGCGCGGCCCTGGAGAAAATCAGGGAAACCACGGGGATCGGCCTGCCCCTTGAGCCTGGCAGCCCGCCTTCCAATCTGCTCACGGAATGGGTCGTCAAACGGCTCGGACGCGATGTCGAGGGAGGCGATTATCTGGAGGAAAACAGCCTGAGGGTGGTCGTGCGCAAGATACGCCGCGGACAGGTTCTGGAAGCGCAGTTGAATCCGCTGAAAACGGATTGACAAATCCCATCCAACGCTTGCACGCGCAAAGGAGGCATTCTGATGATACGGAAGGTTGTTATGCTGATCCTGTTTCTGTCCGTTCAGTCACCCGTATCAGCAGGGACAGGGAAATACCGCAATCCCGTGATCCCCGGATTTCATCCGGATCCCAGTGTGTGCCGCGTGGGCGAGGATTATTACCTGGTCACCAGCTCCTTCGAATACTTCCCCGGCGTGCCGGTTTTCCATTCGAAGGACCTGGTGCACTGGCGGCAGATCGGGCATGTTCTCACGCGCAGGAGCCAGCTTGACGTGTCCCACGCAGAATCCAGCGGCGGCATATTTGCAGCCACCATCCGGCATCACGACGGCATTTTCTATATGGTCACCACGAATATGAGCGGAAACGGAAATTTCTATGTCACGGCTGCCGATCCGGCAGGGCCCTGGTCCGATCCGTTCCGGGTGGATAAAAACGTGTTCGATCCATCCCTGTTCTTCGACGACGACGGCAGGGTGTATTATACGCGCCGTGCGGACTGGGAGCTGGGCGGCACGCAGCAGGCGGAGATCGACATTAAAACCGGGAAACTCCTCGCGCCCCTGAAGAAAATCGCGGACGGATTCGTGTCCACGGATCAGGAAGGGCCGCATCTGTACAAAATCAACGGGGTGTACTACCTGATGGCTGCAGAAGGCGGGTCCCGCTTCACGCATATGGAAACCATCGGCCGCAGCAAAAGTCCCTGGGGTCCTTTCGAACCCTGCCCGTGGAATCCGATCCTCGCCAATCATGACGGATGGAACGAGGTGCGCACCACCGGACACGCAGACCTGTTCCAGGACCATCGCGGGAACTGGTGGATGGTGCATCTCGCCACACGGCATCCGAACTACAATGCCATGAGCGTCCTGGGACGCGAGACCTTCCTGCTCCCCGTGACCTGGAAGGACGGATGGCCGGTCGTCAATGGAAACGGCCGTTCCCGCATCGAGGTGGAGGCCCCATTGCTCCCGCCCCATGCGTTCGAGCCGGAACCGGCCAGGGATGATTTTGACCGGAGCGCCCTGCGCTTCTGCTGGAATTTCCTGCGCAATCCCATGGAAGGATCCTGGGACCTTTCTGAAGGATCCGGATTCCTCCGGCTGAGGGGCAATGCCATGAACCTGGACAGCATCGCCTCTCCCGCTTTCGTGGGCCGCAGACAGGAGCATTACAACTGCACGGCAGAAGCCTTGATGCATTTCCTGCCTTCCAGGGAGAATGAAGAGGCAGGCCTGACCTGCTACATGCGTGACCGTTATCATTACGATGTTTTCAAAACGATGCGCGGCGGTAAATCCTGCGTAGTGATGCGCAAAACCGTGGCGGACATCCGGACCGAGACAGCGGTTTTCCCGATCCCCGGGGAAGATATCGTCCTCAAACTGACTGCGGATCCGTACAACTATCATCTCGGTTTCGTGGAGGACGGCAAGTTCATCGAGCTCGACCATGCGTCCTGCCAGTCCGTTGCAACGGAAACCGCGTCTGTGTGGACCGGCATGTATTTCGCGATGTACGCGACCGGAAACGGCAGTCCGTGTAAAAATCCGGCGGATTTCGACTGGTTCGAATACAGGGGGGAGTGAATGAAGTTCCCTCGCAGGTCGCGGCTGGGAATCCTGATCTGCAAGGGAAGAGACATTTGTATTGAAGCTCCCCACCGCAAGCGGCGGGGAATCATCGATCTGTAAGGAAAAAGACATTTGTATTCGCTCGCTTACCCCGGGGAATGCGCTCGCTGTCAGATTCACACGTTGCCCCCGGATCAAAGCGCGGGGCATTCCCTGTGGCAAGCTCAGGGGAATAGGCTCTCTGTCAGATAGATAAGGAGGAAATCCATGAAAACTGGAATGCGCATCATCATGACCTTCACAGCCCTTCTCATCCTGGCGCAGGGATACGCGCCTGCAGCGGACAGGCAGCTCCGCATCATCTGCTTCGGCGCGCACCCGGACGACGCCGAGATCGAGGCGGGCGGAGTCGCAGCCCTCTGGTCCGGCCTGGGTCATGCGGTCAAATTCGTTTCCGTGACCAACGGCGACATCGGGCACTGGAGGGAGGCGGGCGGGCCTCTGGCATTGCGCCGGAAAGCGGAGGTGGAGGCTGTGGCTGAAATCCTGGGGAATACGGTAGAGGTGCTGGACATCCATGACGGCGAGCTTGAACCCACGCTTGAAAACCGCAGAATCATCACGCGCCTGATACGCGAGTGGAAGGCGGATATCGTGATGACGCACAGGCCGAATGACTATCATCCAGATCACCGGTACACCGGCGTGCTGGTGCAGGATGCGGCCTTCATGGTGTCCGTGCCTTTTTTCTGCCCGGACACGCCGGCGCTGCCGTGGAATCCGGTCTTCCTGTACTATCCGGACCATTTCCAGAAACCGGAGCCCTTTCACGCCGACATCGCGGTCTCGATCGACGCCGTGATCAAAAAGAAAATCGATGCGCTGGCAGGCATGGATTCGCAGTTCTATGAAGGCGGCGCGCTCGGGTCCGCGGACCTGATCCCTTCGGATCCGCAGCTCGTCCAGGCCCGCCGAGAAAAAGTCCGCCTGCGTTTCGAAAACCAGTTCAAGGACTATGCGGACCGATTCCGCGATGTTCTTTCGGGATTCTACGGAAAGGAGGCTGACGGGATCCGGTACGCAGAGGCGTTCGAAATCTGCGAATACGGCCGCAGGCCGGACAAAGCTGAAATACTGAAGCTGTTTCCATTCATAAATCCGTAAGGTCCGGCCATGAAACGAACGATCCCTTTATACGCGGTTTTTTTTCTGATGATGATCCTGCTGACCGCATGCAAGAAGAAAAATCCCGCATCGCCTTCAGCGGAGTCCCTGACCGTCAATTCGGTGGAGACCATCATCGACGACATGACGAAAATCCACGAAGCAAGACCGCACGGCGTGCCTTCAAACTACGATTGGGCGGTCAGGCCCCGCATCGGGATGGGGAATGATCCGGGTGGCTTCAAGGCCATGACCGCCTGGGGACAGCTGTACGAGGCTGCGGAAGGCAATCCCGCAACCAACGCCCGGGTTCAGATCCGGGATCTGGAGGCGTACCTGCTCAGTAAGGCGGACGGGCAATGGCACATCCTGCAGGGATCCCTGCGGGTCGAAGGCGCGGCTTACCGGGAGGATTTTGCAGGCGACGTGAACGAGCCCGCGGACATACGCCTGGAACCGGACGG
>JAFGEX010000128.1 GCA_016931355.1 bacterium | reverse complement strand
GTTCACGACCATCTGGTAATAGTCCGTGAGCTCCCCGATATTCACTCGGTCCTCATACAACCCGATTCCCGGAGACGCGCCCGCGCTGGTGAACAGGGAATGCTCGCAGTCATGCGCGAAAAATTTAAATCCATCTGGGTTGTTCCGGTTGTAGATGGCGTAGAAATTGTTGGGATTCTTGTTCTGCCCGAATTTCGAAACCGGCGAGTCGAAATTGCCGGTCTGGAAAATGATCAGCATGTAGTCGATGAGGTTCTCGATGTCCACCAGCCTGGGCAGGGCCGGGTCCCGTGTGCCGTCGGGCCTGAGCCCGAGCAGGGTGCAGTAGTTTTCCGGCCGGTCGAATCCATCCTGGCACAGGTCCCATACCACGCGCCAGACATCGAGGTTGCCATCCGTGGCCTCGATGACGTTTCCCTCGTCCGCGGCCATCTTCACCACGTCGTAATCCTCCACCGACCCGCCGAAATAGGAAACGGCGAAACGGGCCTCCGGCCTTTCCTGGGTCTGGAACAGGCCCCAATAGACTCCGTCTATGAAAAGGTGATACGGCCTGCTGCGCGTGTAAGGGCTGCCCATGTCGCGCTGTGTGTCCCGCGAAAAATTGTCCCGGATCATGATGTTGAACACGCCCTGGTATCCGAAATTGCTCCACGCGTAGTTCTGGCAGGTGCGCAGGTCGATCTTGTCGAATTCGGCCACGCCCTCGTTCTCGAACAGGGGGTATTGCAGCTTGGCGGATCCGTATTCCTCCCGGAAAAAAAGCCGGAATCCGTGCTTGGGGTAGCCGTTGTGCCTGCTGTATCCCCCGCGTATGCGAAGCCCCGCGTCTATCTGGAATCCCTCAATGCCGTCCGGCCGTATCAATTCCACTGATGCGGGCCTCTCCCATTCCTTGCCGCGCTCCATGGCATTGAGGTAGATGCCGGTCTTGCGGTCGAAGAGATTCTTAAGGTCCGTTGCGACCGAAATGCTCGGTATGGACAGGAAGGCTTCGGTCATCGCATCCCTGTACCTCGGATCGTTCAGCACGTCCGGGTCCATGCCGTAATCAATGAACTGGCTTGTGGAACCGGGTTCCGGCCATCCAGGGCCGGGCCTGACTCCATCCGGGGAGAGCTGCCCGGCCTTGTTCACGAACAGATAGGTGTGCGTGGCCACTGAACTGAAGGTGTCCGCCTCACAGACGATGGCGCGTACGACGTATGCGGGCGCCCAGCCCCTTCCCGTTGTATCCTCCGGATCTATGAAGAGCGACGTGTGCGACGGCCCTGTTTTCGCGGTTGCGGACGTCCTGGGATCGGATCCATCCACTGTGTAGCGGATGGTTCCGTTCTTGGTGTCCATGATGAGCGAAAACGGCTCCTCATAGAATCCGCGCTGTACGGAAAAACGGGGCGGATCCGGGGGATCTGCATGTTGCGGCATGGCCTGAGGCGCAGTGATTAAAATGGCTGCCGGAATAACGAATACGAGAAATTTTTTCCAGCCGGATATCATGAGACATCCCTCTATTTTTGGATGATGAATTTTCGTGTCTGAACGAAACCGCCGGTTTCAAGGCGGTAGAAATAGACGCCGGTGGGAAGGTTCCCGGCTTGGAACCGAACCTGGTGATCTCCTGCCTCGAGGCGGCCTTCAGCCAGCAACGCGACTTCACGTCCCAGAAGATTGTACACTTTCAACGATATATCGGCAGCTTCTATCAGGCTGAAGCTGATGGCAGTCTCAGGATTGAAGGGATTGGGATGGTTCTGATCCAGCCGGAACTGCAGGCGCGCCTGCGCCGGAATCGTCCGTTCTTCTTCTACGGAAGTTGTTCCCTGAGTGGTTTTCAGGATGCTGCCGTTTTCTCCAACCACCCAGCCGGTGCTGACTGTCGGAAAATAGATGCCGGTGAAGGCGTTCCTTGTCTGGATGCGCGTGGCGGTCCATTTCCGTCCGCCGTCCACCGTGGAGAGGATGGTGCCGTTTCCGCCTGAAATCCAGACCGTCTTGTAATCCACGATGGACATGGAGTACAGGTACTCGGATGTGGGTGTTTCCTGCCTTTCCCATGTGAGGCCGCCGTCGTTCGAGTACACGACTATGCCGTCCGATCCGGCCGCCCAGCCGTGTCTGGCATCGGCGAAATCCACGGATTCAAAAGCGACATTCCGGATGCCGGTTCGGTACTGCTTCCAGGAATTCCCGCCGTCCGTTGTTTTATGGATGGAGCCCG
This sequence comes from bacterium, assembly GCA_016931355.1. Taxonomy (GTDB): domain Bacteria; phylum Zhuqueibacterota; class QNDG01; order QNDG01; family JABMRT01; genus JAFGEX01. The sequence goes on along the minus strand of JAFGEX010000128.1, from coordinate 11,202 downwards.
AGTAGCCGGCCAGCCATCCGGTTTTCGCGTCTATGAAATCCATTGAATAGAATTCGGTGTTGGGAAGGTTTCCCGGAGTTTTCTTCCAGGTGACTGCGCCGTCCGTTGTCTGGTACAGGACCGGCTTGAATGCGCCGGCCGTGAAATCGACGTATCCGCCGAGCACATAACCTGTATCCGGGTCCAGCATCTTCAGGTCCATGTAATAATATAACGGCTCCGTGCGCTTGATCCGCCAGGTGGAACCGCCGTCCTCCGTCTCGAGCAGGTTGGCGGTCAAATCAATGCTCATGCCGGTCTGCTGCACGAAGGAAGCCAGCACATACCCCTTGCGCGAATTGACGAATTGAAGGGACCGGTAGGTGTAGAGGGGACCGTGCGGATCCCCGGCGAACGGATTGTTGCCCGGGGTCCAGTTCAAGCCGCCGTTCGTGGTCTTGATTATGGTTCCGGGCCCGGCAATCCATCCGGTGTCCGGATCCAGGCAGAACACGGAAGTCAGCAGGCCGGCCGCGCCGCTGGATTTCGATTCCCAGGTCCTGCCGTGGTTCGAGGAATTAAGCAGGATCCCATTGATGCCCACAGCCCATCCGGTCCCTGAATCCGCCTGGCATATTGCGTTCAGAGCCGGTATGGACTCCGGATTGTTCTCAGACCAGGAAAGCCCCCCGTCCGTTGTCCGGATGATGACTCCGGACTGTTTCTGCAGGCCCCCGATATCGTCCAGATATCCGGTGAATCCGACAGCCAGGCCTGTGTCCGGATCCATGAAGCGGATGCAGGAGTAGTCGTATCCCGTGCCGCCGTCCAGCCCGATCCAGTCCGATCCGCCGTTTGTGGTTTTCAGCAGGGTGCTGTCCTGGCCTGCTATCCATCCTGTGTCCGCGTTGACAAACATCACGGACCAGAGATTCGCCGGTGTGCCGCTTTCCTGGGCCTCCCAGATTTCCCCGCCGTTCCCGGTTTTCAGGATCGTTCCGCCGTGGCCCACTGCCCATCCGGTCAGGGAGTCCGCGAAAAAGACGGAACGCAGGTTGCGCCAGGTCCCGCTTTCCTGGGCGGTCCAGGTTGCTCCCCGGTCCGAGGTCCGGAATATCCTGCCCCAGCGGCCGGTCATCCATCCGTGTCCCGGATCAGGGAAATGAATGTCCTGAATATCGTCTGAGATGCCTGTATCCTGCGAGATCCAGTTTTCCCCGCGGTCAACGGTTTTCAGCAGGATCCCGATTTCTCCTGCGATCCATCCGGTGGCGTCGTCCAGGAAAAAGATGGAATAGAAGTCATTCGCGGATCCGTTCAGCGGGGTCCGCACATCCCAGGAGGACCCGCCGTCCGTGCTCACGAGCAGGGTGCCGTTGTCACCGATCCCGATGGCCCTGCCGTCTGCAAAAACCCAGACGTCGTTCAGGGCGTTGCCCTGGGGCAGCGGGCTCTGCCAGATCCAATCCTCTGCATGCAGGACCGCTGCTGCCATGATCAGGCATGCGGTCCATTTCCATAAACAACGTTTCATTTTCTTTCTCCAGTCATCATGATTCGCCCGATGAACGCGTGCATTCCCTGGGATGGACGAGGGGATGAGGATGCTTTCTCCGCATCGATTTGACCGCAAGGGTCGAAGTGATAATATTTTATTAGACGGAAAAATTCCGGAAAAGTTGACGTGTGTATATCATTTTCCGGGGAGAAACCGGGGATGAGCTTCGGCATCGCCGAACGGACGGGGGCTGTCCAAAAAGAATTGCCCGCGGCTTGCCGGCCGCGGTCCGTGTTCGGAAGCGTTCTGGATATCCTCAGGACGCGGACCCGGATTTATCCGTTCGTCAAGACGCGATTTTTTGACAGGTCAAAATCTTATTATGAATTTGATTCCCGTTTTTATGAGGATGAAGCGTTGCTCGACCGCTGCGTCCGGAAAATCGTCCGGATCGGCAATCAATGCCGGCAACGCGGGATGGCCTTTGATCTGTTCCTTTTGCCCTATGAGTATCAACTCCGGAAGCCGGCCGATGCGCTGGAGCCGCAGAACCGCTTTAAAAACAAACTCGAAAAGGCGGGGGTTGAAGTCTGTGATCCGGCTGCGGACATTTTGAGCCGGCACATGAAATCCAGAGACCTGTTCCTGTACGGGGATAGGATACATCTGTCCAAAGCCGGTCACAGAATCATGGCCGGATCCGTGCGGGAGAAAATACGCTGATTGCCGTGGGTTGGCGACTCTTCTCCTTTCCACATCAAAAAGAATGGGCTCCACCTGCAGGAGGTGAAGCCCATTTTGACTCTCACATTCGTCCCAATCCACGATCCCGGATCATAGGCCGGGAGGGCCATTAACCCTTCCTCTCAACCCCACCCTTCCCTGTAATGCGGCCTGACGTAATCGTTCGCCTCTGCATGATTGGTGATCTGCATGGCTTCGCCGTCCCATTCGAGCTTCTGGTAGGGGAAACGCACGGCCAGGTTGCCGAGAAGCACCATTTCGGTCAGGGGGCCGGCATGGCCGAAATGGGAGCCTGGATTTTCGCCCTTTTTGCAACCCTCGACCCAGTTCAACTCATGGCTGGTCTCGATGCGTTTCAGCGTCTTCGGCGGTTTCGGAAAGGCCTGCATGGCGGTTTCAGGAACCAGCCTCGGGCCGCCATCGCTGACCATGAGCACGCCTTTGTCTCCGATGAAGAGAACGCCGTTGGATCCCATCCTGCGGTTCGGTTCAAAGGCATCCGGCCTCGGGGGTTTTAATCCGCCGTCGTACCAGGTCAGCTTGACGGGCGGAAGGCCCTTGCGCTCAGGGAACTGGAATGCAACGATTGCAGCCTGCGGGAAGGTCTCCTTGTTGTCCACCTTCTCCCAGAATTTGTCGGGCTTGACGAAAGTTGAGATGCTCGCTTCCACCCAGGAAGGATATCCGAGATGGAGCGCGGCGAACGCGGAATCGAGCTGATGGCATCCCATGTCGCCGAGCGCGCCGGTTCCGAAATCCCACCAGCCGCGCCAGGAGAAGGGATGATAAACCGGATGATACGGCCGTTCCGGAGCCACGCCGAGGAACAGGTCCCATTTCAATGTCTTCGGGAGTTTGGGCTTATCCGCCGGCCTGTCTATGCCCTGCGGCCAGACGGCCCGGTCCGTCCATCCGATCACCTCGTGCACCCGGCCGATGGCTCCGCTCCAGATGTACTCGCATACGAGACGGTAGTCCTCGCTGGAATGACCCTGGTTGCCCATCTGCGTGGCCACGCCGTATTTCGCGGCAGCGAGGCGGAGTGCCCGGGCTTCAGACACAAGCCGGGTCAGGGGTTTCTGGCAGTAAACATGCTTGCCGAGCTCCATGGAGGCCAGGGCCTGAACGGCGTGCATGTGGTCCGGCGTTGCGATGACCACTCCGTCGATATCCTTCTGCTTCTCCAGCATCTTTCTGTAATCATGATACCGCGCGGCAGCCGGGTATTTGTTGTAAACCGGAGCGGCCAGAACGTCGTCCACATCGCACAGCGCGACGATGTTCTGGCTTTCCAGGGCCCTGAGATTGGTCTGACCCATGCCGCCGATGCCGATGCACGCGATGTTCAGCGTGTCGCTGGGTGCCTGGTACCCGGGCCCGCCGAGTACGCGTCTGGGGACCAGCGTGAAGGCTGCTGCTGCGGCGGCAGTGCCTGCCATGAATTTCCTGCGCGAAACGACTGCGCGTTCCGATGATGTTTTCCGGCTTTCTTCCACGGTACAGTCCTCCATGTGAAATATAACAATGGAATGTAATCAAGCGCGCGGAAGAAAGCAAGCCCGGCGTCCCGGCCCGGCAGGCGCATGACAGTTTTTTACAAACACAAAAAACTTGCTTATGCGGATCGAATCCATTATTATATCATCACACTCATGTGTATTGGAAACTGCCACGCACCTCTGAGGTGCGTGGCAGTTAATCGCGCAGTGTTTCAGCCGAAAGGAGGACTTTCGTGAAAGTCGGGATGCGGATTCTTTTCATCTGTCTGGCTGCAGCCGCGTTTGCGCAGGGATTTTCCCAATCCCTCAAGCCCGCCAGCCTTTTCACGGACAACATGGTGCTTCAGCAGGGGAGAAAAAATCCGGTGTGGGGGACAGCGGCGGAGGGAGAAAAAATAACAGTTGAGATGAACGGTAAAAAGGCTTCGGCGCAGGTACGCGATGGGAAATGGATGGTCAGGCTGCCCAGGATGAAGCAGGGCGGGCCCTACACAATGACGATTTCCTGCGCTGCGGAAAAGATCGAATTGAAGAATGTGCTCGTGGGGGAAGTCTGGGTCGCATCCGGACAGTCCAATATGGAATGGACCCTGATCAATGCCAGGAACGCGGACACGGAAATCGCAGCAGCGAAATATCCGAATATCCGGTTTTTCACCGTGGAGAAAGCCGCTTCCATCAAGCCTCTCGATCAGGTCAAAGGGACCTGGCAGGAATGCAATCCGAAGAACGCAGCTTCTTTTTCCGCTGTCGCCTATTTTTTCGCCAGGAAGCTGCATGTGGATGACGGCCTGAACATCGGGATCATCCATACCTCCTGGGGCGGCACGCCTGCAGAGGCATGGACGGATGAGGCCACGCTTGCTGTGGATCCTGAGCTGGCTTCCTTGCTCGGGCCGCTGGAGGCTTTCAAAAGCAGTTCAGGCCTTGGATTGAAAGAACTGGAAAAAAAGATGAACCGCTGGGAGGCTTTCTGGGACACCGTGTTCCAGGACACAGAAAAATTGAAAGCCGGTTGGGCTTCACCCGGGGTAGACCTTTCGGAATGGGAGGACGCGGATGTGCCCAAATCCGGATCCATTCTCGGATCCATGGACGGAGTGGTCTGGTACAGGCGGGATGTCGATATCCCTGAATCCTGGCAGGGAAGGGACCTGATCCTGAAGCTCGGTGCGATCGACGATTACGACATCACCTATTTCAACGGCAATGAAGTCGGACGCATCTACAAAGACACGCCAGGCTGGTACCTCGTGCCGCGCGAATACGTCATCCCCGCGGCTCTGGTCAGGCCGGGCAAAAATACGGTCGCAGTCCGCATTGCGGACAACTGGCTCGGCGGCGGATTCGGCGGGGATCCCAATCTGATGAAGATTTTCCCGGCTGAAGGCCCGGAGACCGAGGTTGTGAATCTGTCGGGAATTTGGAAATCACGGCTCGAATTCAAGTTCGACAATGCGAAGCACCCGGCCCGGCCCGAGCAGAGCAACGAGTCCCAGATCAGCACCCTGCTGTACAACGCCATGATCCATCCGCTCGTCCCGTACGGGATACGCGGCGCGATCTGGTACCAGGGCGAATCCAACGCCTCCCAGTACATTCAGTACCGCAGGCTTTTCCCGACCATGATCAGGAACTGGCGAAGAGCATGGGGTATCGGCGATTTTCCGTTCTACTACGTACAGCTCGCCAATTACATGCAGCGCTATGACAGTCCGACTGAGAGTGAATGGGCAGGACTGAGGGAAGCCCAGACCATGACGCTCAAGCTGAAGAACACGGGCATGGCCGTGATCATCGACGTGGGAGAGGCTGCGGACATCCACCCGCGAAACAAGCAGGATGTCGGGAAACGGCTGGCGCTCTGGGCTGAGAGCAAGGATTACGGCGTGAAGCAGGAATACAGCGGGCCGCTTTTCAAGAAAATGAAAGTGAAGGATGGAAAAGCCATAGTCGAATTCGACCATGCGAAGGGCGGCCTGGTCGTGCAGGGAGACGGTCAGGCAAAGGGATTCGCGATAGCGGGGCAGGACGGAAAATTCGTGTGGGCCGACGCGGTCATTGACGGGAACAAGGTGATCCTGTCCAGCCCGGAAGTGAAGGCCCCGGCAGCCGTGCGCTACGGCTGGGCGAACAATCCGGATGTGAATCTATACAACAAGGCGGGACTTCCCGCATCGCCGTTCAGGATGGATGTGGAGTAGTTGCCGGAATTACGCTGTTTGTTGAAACACGCGGCCGTGCGTTGTAAGATCTGACTGTCACATTCCTTGGAGTTGTGTGGCGGTTCCTATTGAGTGACGGCCTCAGGGTTCACACCCTGAGGTCCGTCTCTATCGAGGCGAGGCCCCGATTAGAAAAATCCCATGACAGGAGGGCAAAGCCCTTCTGGAGGTTACGTCCCGTGGCGCAGCCCCGGGAAGATCAAGCAGCGGGGATATTCAATCATCGCCTTGAAAGGGATCAGAAGGAGAAAAATCCATGAAAATACTGGATCTGGGGTGTGGTGCCAGAACCAAAATGGAGGGAGCGACCGGTCTGGACATCCGGCCGGCTCCGCACGTGGACGTTGTTCACGACCTCAACAGTTATCCCTATCCGTTCCCGGAAGATGAGTTCGACCGGATTGAAGCCTCACATATCATCGAACACATACACCGCCCCCTGTATTTCATGAACGAGATTCATCGAATGGCAAAGCCCGGCGCAACCGTCAGGATCATCACGCCGCATTATTCGTCTCAATTATCCTACGGGGACCTGGAACATTTTCATCATTTTGGATACATTTCTTTCCTGACGTTGCAGAACACGGGATTATTCCACATCAAGAAACATAAACTTTATTTCACGGATCTGTATAAAGTTTTGGGGATCCAATGGCTGGCGAATCTGAAACCCAGGCGCTGGGAAAAATATTTTTGTTTCAGATTCCCGGCTCTTTATGTGGAAATCTTATTTGAAATTATTAAAAAGGAAAACAGTCAAAACAGGTTGATTGATAAATATATGTATTGACCCACCCTTTTCCAGGTCGGGATTTCGAAATCCATGATTGCCCACGGCTTGACGGCCGCCGGCCTCGATGGAATGTTGAACTACCACGCATCTCAAAAAGTGCGTGGCAGTTTCATTTTACAACCCTGCGGTGATCTGACATGCCCCGACCCCGGGGTGCCTCCTTTCTCATTTGAGAAGCACGATTTTTTTGGTCACGGAGCTGTTCCCCGCTTGAACAGATAGGAAATACACGCCGCCCGGCAGATGGTCGCCGCGGCATTCAATCCTGTTCTCACCGCTTTGAATTTCTTCCGCCAGCGTGGCGACCTTTCTCCCCGTCACATCGTGGAGTTCGACGGTCACAGGCATCCGATGAGGCAGCTGATAGATCAGGACTGTCGCCGGGTTGAAGGGATTGGGAAAGTTCTGCGATACGGTCAATCCCCGCGGCTGCAGGACGGAACCGTTCTGATCCGCGATCGTGGTGAAAAGGGCCGGAACAAGCGCAGGCAGGACATCGACCGCGTGCATCCGGTGCGTATACGGGTACGGCGGCAGGAATTCACAGACAGGCTCCGTGATGGCGTTGCTGCAGCCGAAGTGGTTGTCGATGAGTTGAACGAAACCGAGAACAGGGGAGTACTCCGAGAACACCGCCTTATCGACGTTGTCAAAATAATTCCGTTCGACCCGCACGCAGGCCCCCATCCGGGTGTTGATCGCATCGTCGCAGTCTTTATAATAATTGTTGAAGAGATGGGTCCTGCCGAACCGGATGAGCGGCATGCGGGAGCTGCAGTTGTGGAAATAGTTGTGATGCAGGGTGACGCGGATCAAGGAATCGGCGACCTGCGTGTCTCCGGAGCTGATCAGCATGGTTTTCCAGTGATCGTGAAAAAAGCAGTTTGAAACAGTAATAAACGAAGATTGATTCTTGATGTCCAGCAAACCGTCGTAGTAATCCTTGTCATGCTCCCGGTCGGAATAGAATTCACAGTGGTCGACGACGATATTTTTTGCGGCACCGCTGATGCTCATTGCATCGTTGGTCGCTCCGCCGTCGCGCACGCGGGATATCTTCATGTCGCGGATGATCACGTTCCGCGCCCCGTTGATGGACAATTCGATGCCCACAAGATGCGCAGCAGGACCGATTCCCTGCAGCATTTTGTCCGATCGGATGGAGATCACCGCGCTGTCAACCAGTTCCCCGCTGAACTGAACGACCAGAGGCGATGGAGAGCCCAGGTGGTTCTGCAGCTCTTCAAGCGTCGCCGCCTGAACCGTCCCGCCCCCGGCTCCGCCGGTCACCAGATAAGGCGTGCCTTTGTCGTCCTGAACCGTCGCATAACCGATGATCGTGGTGTCTATTTTTCCCCGGATCGACTCCGGCAGGAATCGTGCGACCGCCGCCGCATCGCCCTTGATCGCAAACGTAAAAACGCTGTCGGCGCTCGGTTCATCTCCCGTCCAGCTTTGAAAAAAATATCCCGGTTTCGCAGAGGCGCGTATCGTGACCGGAGTGCCGGTGTCGTACAACGGTCGGACCGGCGAGCAGGAGACGGTCCCCCGGGATGAATCATTGCTCGTCACGCGGAACGTATACTGCGGTGTGCATTCATGCGCGGCAATGCCTGTCCCATACACCTTGAAATAATCCAGATTCGCCAATCCGCCCGCATGGACAGCCTCCAGCCTGATTTGATGATCGCCTGCAGCGAGCTGCACGGGCACAGGAGTCGTTTCAGCCCAGTCGGACCAGGAGCCTGTGTACGGGAAATGGACCGTATCCGCTTCCGCATTTCCGTCGATCAGGAGTACGGCATCCCGCAGATTCGTCTCCGTCCCTCCAAACGCGTACCTCCAGGTGAAAAGATATTCACCGTTCGTTTGAACAGCAATCTCCCAGCTTGCCGCTTTGCCGGCGCCGTTCTCCACGTCGATGAAACCCGGGCCGGTCCAGCCGGTGATGCTGCCGGATGTCGTCACGATGCTGCCGTTGTAGGTGCACAATCCCAACTGCTGTTCCTGGATGATCAGGGAGTCCGTTTGTGCATGCGCGATCGGGGAAAAACAGATCGTCAGGAAAAAAAGAAGCCCTCTTTTCATTTGACGATCTCCGGTTAACGGCGCATTGCTTCACGGCTAGGGGCCGGCTTGCTCAAAAAACAACGCCCGGGGCCGGGAAACTCCGGGCGATTTGAATCGCAAGATCTTGCGTTGATGCACGTCATTTCACCAGAACCATCTTCCCGGTCTTCACTTCTGCGCCCGACTGAACCCTGATCATGTAAATCCCGGAGGGCAGACCGCCGCCCTGGAAAAGCACCTGATGCATGCCTGCGGTGAACCGGGTCTTCCGAACCGGTTCGGACACGAGCCTGCCCGCTGCGTCATAAACGGCCATGTTCAAGCAGGCGGGCCCGGCAAGCGAGAACCGGATCACGGCGTTTGCATTGAAGGGATTGGGATATGTCCGTACCAGACTCAGGCAATCCGGCACAGGCGCCTTTCGATTTTTCAGGGAGCTCTTGTCCGGCAATCCGGTCGGAGACAAGAGCGCCTCCATCGCGCATGCCAGATAGGAGAAAGGCGCATTCCAGTTGATCGCGTTCTCGTTGGACGCGTAGCTGCACTGGGAATCCACATAGGATCTGGCAGGCAGGTCCGACGGATATCCCGCGCATCCGTCCTGCTGCCCCGGATTGGGTCCTCCTGCCAGGAAACCCGGCACCGGGTCCTTGACCCGGTCTGAACCGGATTGCCTGTGATGGATGTTCAGGGGACCTTTTTCCCCCCATCCGGTGATGAAACAATAGGTCGTGGCGTTCCGCCCCAGCAGGTAGTCCAGGTTTGAAAGAGCGGCCCACAGATAGGTGCTGTCCCGGAATGCGAGAAATGCCTGAATCAGGGCCATGCCCTGGTTCGCAGCCACCGCGTTGCTGCCCCAGACAAAATCGCCGTTCGATTTTCCCATGACCACGCCGTACGCGGAAATCATCCATTCGGACCGCAGGCCGTCGGCAAAAGTGAAAAAATTGTTTTTCAGGGCCAGCGTATCCACGGATCCGGCGGGGATGGTTTTGCGATGATGAAGCAATGAGTAGAACCCGAGTGTTCTCACGCTTCCCCATCCCGGGACTGCCGGCTGGGGCTTGTCGAATGCATCGGCGATCAGGAGAAAACTATCCCGGCCGGTCGTGACGAACAGTTCCATTGCGGCCCAGTCCCATTCGTCGCCGACATTGGAATCGCCGTATGCGCCGGTGTTGACCCGCGGCGAAAAAAGCGCATTCATGGCGTTTTGGTCGTACAACAGGTCCGGATGGAGGCGCGCCCAGCTCCATGCCGCCAGGGACGCGGACAGGCAGGAGTCCGCGAAAGAGGGGAGATGATCGCTGTATACGCGGTAAGCCTGGGCCATGACCGCAGCGAAGTCCAGTGTCGCGGCCGTGCTTTTCTGAACCACCCAGCGGGCCAGCTTGTCCTGATCCGGCATGACGAATCCGCAGAATTCAGGAGAGGTGAGTTTGTGGTAAACGCCTCCGTCGTACGGGTCCTGCATGGTCAGCATCCATCTTAAGTTCCACAGTATTTCGTCCAGCAGATCGGGCAGGCTATTCCGGTTTTCCGGAATGTGAAGCACCAGCGAATCTGCGTATTCCCTGAAATGTTCGTAAATCGCGAGCAGGGTCCAGCAGGTGATTCCCGAGTTCACGATGTACTTGTTGTAATCCCCCGCATCGTACCAGCCGCGGGGGCAGGAGATCAATGTCTTCTCCGGCCTTTCTGCGGTTGCTGCTGAGGGATGGATGTACACCTTGTTGTCCGCATGGCCCAGTGCCCGTTTCCAAGGACCCGCATAAGCCTCGTCCAGGGCCATGGAGGCCCGGTTGAAGTAATACGACTTCAGGCCTGCGCGCGCCACGCCCTGATGCACGAAATGCCCGATCGAAAACGGATGCGATGCGCCCAGGCCCGGCACGAAGAGAACGTAGTCGCCGGGATCGCGGAACGAGGAAAAATCCGCCCGTTTCACGGTCTCATCCGACGGCGCCCATTTCTTCGCAGGTCCCAGGCTCCCTTCGAAAAGCGTGTCTCCTTCATCCGCCGATAGCAGGAAAAAGGAGGACGACGCGTTATCCGCGACCACTGCGGTCTTCGGCGCCTCGGGATAAAAGCCGATCTGATTCAGGCGGATGGCTTCCGCTTCTTCCGCAGCGGATGCAGTCGGCGATCCGAATGCGGCTGCAATCAGAAATGCAGAAAATACGTTTCTTTTCATGCGTCAAATCCTCCGGATGATGATGATCAGGCGAACCATACGACTGCCGTGACTCCCTTGCTTTCGAGCAGCCGGCGTATTTCCGGGGGAGCCTTCCGGATCTTGACCGGCCAACCGGCTCCGCTTGCACGGCCGCATGCTTTTTGAATCAGGCCCGCTCCCTCCGGGTCCAGAAAACTCAGTTCCTTCATGTCCAG
>JAFGEX010000127.1 GCA_016931355.1 bacterium | reverse complement strand
GATGAAGGTGCTTCATGGATTGAATCCCGCTTTCATCCATCCGCTCTCACTCGGGACCGGCGCCCTGATCGGATTCCTTGGCATCGGTCTGGGTTCGCCCGGCCAGCCCCACATCATCGTCCGTTACATGTCGATCCGTGATGCCGCCCAACTGAAACTGTCCGCGGTCATCGGGACGTTTTGGAACGTCGTGCTGGCCTGGGGGGCCGTCTGCATCGGGCTTGTCGGCAGGGCCATGATCCCGGATCCGGGCGGCCTTCCCCAATCGGATCCGGAGATGGTCTATCTGGTGCTCGCCTCGCGGTTTTTCAGCCCCATCGTCTATGGACTGATCGTGGGAGGCATTTTCGCCGCCATTCTTTCAACCGTGGACTCCCAACTTCTCGTTGTGGCATCCACCGGGGTGCGTGATTTCTATGAAAAAATATTCCGTCAGAAAGAACGGTTGACAGAGGACAAGAAGCTCCGGCTCAGCAGGCTGGTCCTGGTTTTCTGCGGGGTGCTGTCGGTTCTTCTCGCCCTTCTTGCGAAGGATTTGATTTTCTGGCTGGTTCTGTTCGCCTGGGGAGGACTTGGAGCCTCCATCGGGACTTCCCTGATTTTTTCCCTCTACTGGAAAAAAACCCATCCGCTCGGCGTGGTGGCGGGCATGGTTTCGGGGACACTCATCACCATTCTGTGGAAACTGTTTCTCAAGGAAAGCACGGGCCTGTACGAGTTGATACCCGCTTTTTCAGGCGCCGCTCTCATGATCTGGCTGACGAGCCTGTTCATGAACCGGAAAAGCGCCGCTGTGAAGCGCAGGTGAAGCCTGTTCCGGGAATTCTCCTGCGACTTCTTCTTCACTTTCGCTGCGATCCTAAGCCTGTCCAATAAAAAATCCCGCCTGAAGCGGGGTTTGATTCTTATCTTTACGGCCGGCATTCCCCGCCCCTTGGGGTGAATTGTGTCTTGGAATTTCTGATGATACCCCGCTGCTTGCAGCAGGATTGTTCATTTGGGAGCCGGGTCTCAGGCGAACAGGCCGTCCGTGAGGGGAGGCCCCGACTTTGAGGACCGGCATTCGTTGTACCTCTCGTCAGCGCTCAGCCGATTCTGTCCTTCAGGAGTAGCTGCATGAGGGTGACATCGATGTACCTGCCGAATTTATGGCCCGCCTCTTTCATGACGCCGATTTCCACGAATCCGAAATGTTGATGGATGTGGATGCAGGCCTGGTTTCCCTCTGCTATGCGCGAGACGAGGGTGTGAAGGCCTGCGTCCTTTCCGGCCTGCACCAGGACCGCCAGGATCTGCTTGCCGATGCCGTGGGCCCTGTGTTTCTTGTGCACGTAAAGGGATACTTCGGCTGTCCCGGAATAGGCCGGCCTGTCCGACCAGGGGCTCAGGGACGCCCAGGCAATGCATTCGCCGTTTTCCACCGCCACGAGAATGGGATGCTTTGCATCATGGGAGAGGAACCCTTTCTCCTGGGCTTCACGCGTTTTCGGCTGTGTGTCGAATGTGGCTGTGGAATGCAGCACGCAGTCATTGTAGATTTCGAGTATCGCGTCAAGATCCTCGATGCGGGCGTGACGTATTTCCATGATTTTTAAGCCCTCCTTTCTGCTTCGGTATGCGGACGAATGCTGAGGCCCGCATGAAAGCCGGCCACCCATCCAGAGGTCCAGGCCCATTGGAGGTTATACCCTCCGCAGGCCCCGTCCACATCCAGCAACTCTCCGGCAAAAAAAAGGCCGGGGATTTTCAGGGATTCCAGGGTCCGCGAATGGACCTCGCTTGTATCCACGCCTCCTGCCGTGACCTGTGCCTCCGTCCAGGAACGGGTCCCGGTGATTTCCAGATCCCACGATTTCAGGGCATTTGCCAGGTTGTCGGTTTGGGGCTGCATCATGCGGCAAACGGCCGTATCCGGCTTCATGCCGGCATTTCTCAGAATGAACGGGATCAACCGTTTGGGTAAAAGTCCGACCAGGCTTTGTTCCGCAGTCCTGTCCTGAAAAAGATCGAAGCGTTCCCGGAGGTAGGATCGAAGAGGTTCAAGGCCGTAGTCCGGGAAAAGATCCAGACGCAGGATCATTTTTTCCCGGGCTAAGGACGGGCCGGATATCCATCTCGAAAGGTTCAGCGCCGGTATTCCGGAAAGCCCGTCATCCGTCCAGAGCAACTCGCCTTCTTCCTTTTGGAAGGGTTTTCCGTCCGCCAGGAGCAATGCACTTGCCTGAATCCGGATTCCTTTCAATGATCGGATGCCCTGCAGGTTCAGACGGATCTGCGCGAGGCAGGGGAATACCGGTTTCACGGTATGCCCCAGCATTTCAGCCAGCCTGTACCCCGAACCGTTGGATCCCAGACCCGGGCTGGCCCGCCCGCCGGTGCACAGCAACACGCGGCCGGCCTGTATCCTGTCACCGCCAGTTGACCGCACCCGGAAGCATCCGGCATCCGGCCTGATGCCGGCCGCTTCAAATCCGGTTTTCTCTTCTACGCCCAGATGCCTGCATCCCGCGCGCAGACCGTCCACCACGGTCGAGGATTGCCGGGTGCGGGGAAAGATCTTTCCGTCCGGATCCGTCACCGTGGCGAGTCCCAGGGATTCGAACACGCCTAGGGTTTCCTTCACTCCCATCTGTTTGAAAACCTGCGACAGCCAGGCTTCATCCCCGCGGTATCGGCCGGGTGTTGCATCCCGGTTGGAAAGATTGCACCGGCCGTTGCCCGTTGCCAGAAGTTTTTTTGCAGTGCGGGGCAGACGTTCCGCGATGAGGACACGGCATCCCTGTCTCGCGGAGGAGACGGCGGACATCAGACCGGAGGCTCCTCCACCGATAATCAGGATGTCGGTATGGGCATGCATTCCGTAAAATCCCCCGGCCCCGGACGCCTACTGGGATCCGAGTATCAACGGAAGACCGTCCTTGCCGCCCACGATGACGACTTTGGCGTTGGCCGAGCTTGCGAGCTTTTCAGTGGCCTCGATTCCCTTCCAGCGCAACAGCTGTTCGCTGATGCCCTGGGTGACGATCTGCTGAAAATCCGATATGCCGCGGGCCTCGATTTTCTTGCGTTCGGCCTCCTGTTTTTCCTTGAGCAGCACGAACTGCATGCGCTGGCTTTCCTGCTCGGCTTGCAGTTTCTCTTCAATGGCCTGGGTGAGGCGCGGCGGCAGGCCGATGGATCGAAGCGGGGTTGCTTCGATGATTACGCCACGGCTCGAGACCTGCTTCTCGAGTTGCTGCCTGATCTGAAGGGACAATGTGTCCCTGACCGATGTGTAAAGCGCCTTGGCTTCATAGGCGGCTGTGACGCCCCTGGCAACGGAACGGAACTGGGGCACCAAAATGATTTCCTGATAATTGTTGCCGATCGTCTTATAGACGTCAGACGCCTTCTCAGGATCCAGATGAAAAAGAACGCTGACATCCAGTTTCACGTTCATCCCTTCTTTGGAAGGGACATCCATGATTTCCGTCTTTTCCTGCGTTTTGATCGAGAATTTGACGATACGTGCGAACGGATTGACGATATTGATGCCGGACTTCAGGGTCCTGGCGGAGACCCTTCCGAAAAGGTCGATCACACCGACATGACCGGCCGGAACAACCGTGATCATCTGGCCGAAAGCAATGACGGCGAAAAAAAGCGCAATGAGAAGAGACGTTTTCGAGACGCGGCTGTCCTTGTAGGTCTTCATGACCACGACGGCCGCAATGATCCCGATGATGCAAATGATGAAAAGCATGGGGCACCTCCGGTAAGGGTTTTCGGGGGGGTATGATTCCGGACAAAATTAAATATTATACCCGTTTAAATCAAGTCCGGAAAAAAATACTTGACATTCAGCCGGATTGTCTGTATATTCATACATTCGAATATCGATATAACCTAATCGGGGGTTCGAATGGCGAAGGAAGTCGATGTACTGATACTCGGGGGAGGGCCGGCCGGTCTGACGGCGGGGATCTATGCCAGCCGGGCCCGGCTGAATACCGGCCTGATCGAGAATGTGGTGCCGGGCGGACAGGTCGCCAAGACCGAATTGATCGAGAACTATCCCGGATTTGACGAAGGCATTCTGGGTGCGGACCTGATGGAGCGGATGTTGAAGCAGGCGACGCGATTCGGGCTTCAAATCCATTCCGAGCAGGTGACCGGCCTGGACTGGAAAGGGGCCGTCAAGAAAATCGAAACGGATCAGGACACCTATCTGGCCAAGGCCGTCATCGTCGCGACAGGCAGCGATTCGAAACAGCTGAACGTCCCCGGCGAGAAGGAATTCAAGGGAAACGGCGTTTCCACCTGTGCGACATGCGACGGCCCGACTTCCGCGAACATGGATGTCGTTGTAGTGGGCGGCGGCAGCTCCGGCGTTCAGGAAAGCCTGTTTCTGACCCGCTTCGTGCGTTCCATCAAGCTCGTTGAATTCATGGACCGGATGAACGCGGAAAAAATACTACAGGACAAGGCCCGGGCCAATCCCAAATTCAGCTTTTTCCTCGGTCATGAAGTCCTTTCAATCAACGGGGATTCGAAAATCCGGTCCGTCACGGTCCGGGACCGGAAAACAGGGGAGAAGAAGGATCTTGGAGCGGAGCGGGTATTCGTCTGGATCGGCATGGTCCCCAACACCGGTTTCCTCAAAGGTCATGTCCGGCTGAGCCCCGCGGGCTACATCATCACGGACGAGGATCTCCGGACATCCGTATCCGGCGTATTCGCGGCAGGTGATGTCCGTGAAAAGGGGATACGACAGATATCCACCGCAGTCGGAGACGGAACCATCGCAGCCCAATCCGCGTTGCATTATATCGAAAGTTTTTCTTAAAAAGGGGGGGATGACGTGACCGTCAAAATGGATTTTGATGAAAGCGCCCAGATGCTGAAGGCGCTGGCCCATCCCACGCGGCTGCATCTGTTGAATCTCATACGCGAAAAGCATCCCTGCGTGCGTTTCATGGAAGAGTCTCTCGGTCTGGCCCAGCCGAACATTTCGCAGCATCTCTCGATCATGCGGCAGGCCGGGATCGTGCAGGCCGAAAGAGACGGAAATCAGGTTTGTTACAGGATTAAAAATCCGAGGATCAGCAGGCTTCTGGACATCTTATTGGATTGACGCGAGGCTGACCACCATTAACCCTTCATCAAAGGAGTCTTTACAATGGGACAGAATCTTGAACTCAATCATGACCATTTCCAAAAAGAAGTGACGGAATCCACCCTTCCCGTAATCGTCGATTTCTGGGCTTCCTGGTGCGGACCCTGCAGAATGATGGGACCTGTCATCGAGGAAGTCGCCAGGGATTATGCGGGCAAAGCGAAGGTTTTCAAGGTCAATACGGAGAACAACGCTCAATTGGCCGGTGAATACGGCGTGATCAGCATCCCGACCCTCATCTATTTCAAGAACGGAAAACCCGTGGATCAGATCATCGGCGCAGTTCCCAAAAGCGTCATCACGAAAAAACTGGATGCCCTCCTGTCCTAAAACACGGAGTCTAAAAAATGTGGATTCGAATTCTGATCGGCTCGCTGGTGGGCGCATTGCTCGGATATCTCTATTACCGGTTTGTGGGATGTCCCTCCGGGTCCTGTCCCATCACGAGAAATCCTTACAGCAGCACGCTTTACGGAGCCCTTCTGGGCGCCCTGTTCAGCGGAAGCCTCTCATCAGGAAAGGGGTAAGCACATGCCCATCTATGAATACCGTTGCAGAAAATGCGGTAAAAGGCTGGAATACCTCCTCAAACGCAGCACCGAACAGCCCGTTTGTTCCTGCGGAAGCAGGGATCTTGAACGGTTGATCTCGTCGTTTGCAGTGGCTCAGGATTCCGGTTCCGAGCCCTCCTGCCCCGGAGGGACCTGCGGTTTCGATTCTTCCTGCGGATCAGGAGCCTGCGGCTTGTGATCCTTCTGTCAAAAAGATGACCTAAAAGCCTTCTGATCCCCCGGATGAGAAGGCTTTTTTTTCAAATTTCACTGGATGTTTTTCAAAATGTGTATTACATTATTCCATTGCTTCAGAAGATGGTGCTTTTCCATTCGCAGATGACCCGAACCGACTCCTCCAGGGACTGAAAGAGAGCCTTGAAGGGGCCTTTCAATGGATTAAGACCATTATTCTTATGTTGAATGAAAAAATCAACTTGGATGCCGGGGCCTTCCGGAACATGGCACAAGTTTTGCCAATTAGGAATCCAGTATGACATTTTAGACACAAAAAGGCAAAAATTTCCGTTTGAAAGGCCCTTGGATTGATTCAAATACCCATTTATTCCCATCGGTGAACAGGAGGATATCAAGGTGCCTTCAAAAATTCTTGTCGTTGATGATGATCCGGGGATCCGGAAGCTGCTTTCCACGTTTTTGGAGCGCGAGGGTTATGAAATCGTCCAGGCCGAAGACGGATTGGCCGGGGTGGAATGCGCCAAGAAGAATCAACCGGATCTGATATTGCTGGATGTGGTGATGCCGAATATGGACGGCCTGACCGCCGCGCGGCTCATCAAATTTTACAAGCCCCTGAGCGAGGTGCCCATCGTTTTTTTAACCGCCAAGGACACGGACAAGGAAATCCATCTGGCCCAGGAAGCGCGCGCGGATGCCTACATCACCAAACCGTTTGATGTGAGACAGGTCATCAAGGTGGTCAAGGAATTGCTGGCAAAACCGGCCGCCTGATCAAACCGAAGGAACTGTAAAGCGAGCGAGGAGAGCGGAATTCATGGACACGCAGCATTATGTGATTTTTGAAATCCATCATCAGCGGTTCGCGCTTCCGTTGAATAGAGTTCGCCGGATCGCCCGTTCCGTTTCCATCACACCGCTCCCCAATGCGCCGGAATCCGTTCTGGGCCTCATCAATGTGCAGGGTTCCGTCATCCCGGTTGTCGATATCCGGAAGAAGTTCAATCTGTCCAGGCCGGAGATACGGCTGGATGATCACCTGATCATCGGCAGCACGTCCAGAAGAATGCTGGCGCTCATGGTCGATTCAGTGCATGACATATTCGAGATCGAGAGCAGCCGGATCATACAGGATCCCAACCTTTCCTCCGGCCGGGGATCCGTGGACGGAGCCATCATCACGGATGACAATATCATTCTGATCCAGGATCTGGAGAAAGTTCTTTCAGCGGATGAAAACAGGGCTCTGGATCATTCCATGAAGGATGGCGCCGGTCGTCCGGAAAGCGAAGAAAAAGAGGAAAAAGGCTCCGGGGGGCCTGCTGAAGCGGTCAAGCACACTCCGAAGAAAGCGGTCAAACCGGCTTCCCCGCGCTCGAAACAGAAATAGGAAGGCTCATGCAGAAACGCATCTCGAACGAACTGCTCAGCGAACTCAGCAAATACGTCACGGTCAACATGGGGCTCTATTTCCCCAAGGGAAGATGGCTCGATCTGCTGAGGGGCTTCCAGGCTGCGGTCAAGGAGTTCGGAACGGAGGATATCGAGGACTGCATTCACAGCCTTTTATCCGCGCCGCCCAAAAAGAGGCAGGTGGAGATTCTGGCGCGGCACCTGACCGTCGGCGAAACCTATTTCTTCCGTGAACCGAAGGTTTTTGAAGCGCTTGAAAAGAAAATACTGCCCGAACTGATCCGTTCGCGATGGGAAACTGAAAAAAGGCTGCGTATCTGGAGCGCGGCCTGCTGCACCGGCGAAGAGGCCTATTCCATCGCGATCCTGCTTACGCGCCTGATTCCGGACCTGAAGGACTGGAACATCACGATTCTGGCCACGGACATCAATCCCCATTTCCTGGCCAAGGCGGCCGAAGGCGTTTACCGGGAGTGGTCATTCCGCGGAATACCTTACTGGCTGAAGGAAAACTACTTCAGACTGACGGCCGAATCCGGATACGAAATCGCGCCCCACATCAAGCGCATGGTCCAGTTCCAATACCTCAACCTGGTTGAGGATGTGTATCCTTCGCTTTACAATGACACAAACGCGATGGACATCATCTTCTGCCGCAATGTGCTGATGTATTTCAGCACTGCTCAGGTCAAGAAGGTGATCGACAGGATGCATCACTGCCTGCTGGATTCGGGTCATTTGATCGTAGCCTCCAGCGAGACGTCGCATCTTTTTTATCCCCAGTTCATCACCCTCAATTATCCGGGATCGATTTTCTACAGGAAAGACCTCCAGGCAGTCGCCGAAAAGAAAAAGTTCGCGAACTTCTATCCCGACCGTTCCGGGGAGATCGTTGTTCCGGAACAGAGTCCGGTCATCTGGGAATCCCGGGCTCCGTCCCCGAAGATCGACGAGGACAAGCCCGGCTCCACGTTCGTGGAAGATTATCAGAGCCGTGTGCCCAGGGGGAAGGCGCAGGAATCGCCGGCTCTGCCGGATTCCTTCGCGGCCGGGGAATTGCCGTCCGTCCAAACATCCCCCGTGGACGATAACGCCATGAAGGAGATGGAAACGCTCTACGAACGCGGCAGCTACGACGAAATCGTAGCCATCCTTCAGAAACGCGCCACGGACACGGAAAAGAACGTCCATGCGCTGACCCTCCTCGCCAAATCCTACGCCAATCAGGGCAAATTGCAGGATGCCCTGCACTGGTGCGAAAAGGCCATCCATCTTGAAAAATTGAATCCCAAGTGCTATCATCTGCGCGCCGTCATCCTGCAGGAGCAGGGCAAGGTGGCTGATGCCGTCGATTCGCTCAAGCGCGCCCTGTATCTGGACCCCAATTACGCACTGGCCTACTTCATGCTCGGAAATTTGATGAAACAGACCGGAAAATCCAAGGAGGGCAACAAATACCTGCAGAACGCCCTTCACATCCTGGGCTCGCACGATCATGAGGCGGTCCTGCCGGAGTCCGAGGGCATCACGGTCGGAAGGCTCAAAGAGCTCATTCAAATCATGGTGAACGGAGAGAATCCCGCATGAACCGGAAAAAATCCCCCAATACAACGGAAACGCATCCCCCCATGACGGAACGCGGGCCGGCGGAGGTCAAGGCGCCGGATCCGGAGATACGGAAAATCCTGGATGAGAGGGCGCGGGAGCTTTCGGAAACGCCGCAGAGTGAAGAACAGGCCGAGGATTATATTGAAATCGTTGAATTCGTCCTTTCCTACGAGAAATACGCCATCGAGTCCAGCTACATCAGCGAAGTTTATCCGATGCATGAATTCACAACGATCCCGGGCGTTCCCCCCTTTGTGCTGGGAATCATCAACCTGAGGGGAAATCTGCTGTCCGTCATCGATATCCGGCGCTTTTTCGACCTGCCCGTCAAGGGGATATCGAATCTCAACCGGGTCGTGGTGATACGAACGCCCAGGATGGAAATCGGGATACTGGCCGATTTCATACTCGGCGTGCGAAACATTCCCAAGCGGCGTATCCAGCAGAATCTGCCGACCCTGACCGGTATCCGCGCCCATTACCTGAAGGGAGTGACCGAAGACAGGCTCGTCATCCTGAATATTGAGAAAATCCTTTCGGATGAAAGAATCATCATCCATCAGACCGTTGAGTAGGATAGGGAAATCCGGCCGGCAAGCGGATTTCAGGCCGGACCGGTCTGTATCAGATCAGCAGCGAATCAACCGGGGATGAAGAGAAGGGGGAGAGGATGTGTGTGCCGCCATCCGCCCTCATCGAAACGCATCCGTTAAAACGCAAAGATTTGAAAGGGGAGTGCGGCCAACCGATCATGGCTTCATTTCTGAAGGGAGACATCGCGCATGTTCAACCAAATCCGCTTCAAATGGAAAATCCTGTTGATCCCCGTCCTGGCCTTGTTTGCGGCGGCGATAGCCGTTATCGCCCTGACGAGCGCCATCAATAAGAACGACAGGATCCTCCACCGGACGCTGAATGCCAGCATCCCGGCATGGGAAAACAGCCGTCTGCTGATCGAGATGATGGACGGCATCCATCGCGGTTTTCAAAACGCGCTTTCCATCGGGAACCCCGATGTCCTGCCGGAGGTCGACAAACAGTACGACCAGTTCCTCGCCAAGCTCAGGAACCTGGAAAGCGTCAACGCCTTGAGCAACGAGGAAATTCAGCAGATCTCCTCCCTCGCGGATGAGTACTATAAACTGGCCAGGCCGGCCACGCTGCGGATGATTCAGGGCGCCAGGGGTCAGAATACGGCCTTTGAGTTGCAGCGTATGACCGAAAGCTACAACCGCATCAAGGACCGGCTCAATCAGACCAGCCAACAGTGCCAGGATGACATCCGCACAGGCGTCGAGGGCATCCGCTCGGTCAATCAGGCCATGTTGCAGATCGTGCTTTGGGGCGTGCTGGGTATGATCATCGTCCTCTTCGGGATTTCACTGGTGACCATCAGCAACATCACCAAGCCGATCAATATGGTGATCGGCATGGCCGAGCGGGTCGCCCAGGGGGATCTCACCATGGAAGTGCCGCTGTGGAAGGGGAAGGATGAATCTGCCATGCTGATCAGCACTTTCCGTTCCATGATCGAGAGCCTGAGGACCTTGACGATACAGATCAAGGAGGCGGCCAACTCCCTGGCAGCCGCATCGAGCGAAATATCCGCTTCCGTGACCGAGATCGCGGCCGGGGCCACTGAAACGGCCACGGCTGCGAATGAGACCAGCACCACGGTCGAGGAAGTGCGGCAGACGGCCCTGGATTCGAACCGGAAGGCCAAGAATGTATCCGAAAGCGCCCAGAAGGCTGTGCAGGTTTCGCAGGCCGGCGAGAAGTCGGTGGCCTCGACCATCGACGGCATGAGGCAGATCGAATCCCAGATGGAATCCATTGCGGAAAGCATCATGAAACTCAGCGAACACGGCCAGGCCATCGGTGGCATCATCGCCACCGTGGAGGATGTGGCGGAGCAGTCCAACCTGCTGGCCGTCAATGCCTCGATCGAAGCGGCCAAGGCCGGTGAACATGGGAAGGGTTTTGCCGTCGTCGCGCATGAAGTGAAAAGCCTGGCCGAGCAGAGCCGCCAGGCGACGGCCAGGGTTCGGAACATTCTGGACGATATCCAGAAGGCGACCAGCAGCGCGGT
>JAFGEX010000126.1 GCA_016931355.1 bacterium | reverse complement strand
GAGGGCATGAAGGACGGGTCGGACGCGATCGCGGACTGGCCGCTTCTCAATGCGTTGGCCAACACGGCAGGCGGGGCAGACTGGGTGTCCATTCACAACGGCGGCGGAGTGGGAATCGGCAATTCCACGCATGCGGGCCAGGTCATGGTCGCGACAGGGACAGCGGACAAGGCCAGGCGCCTCGAGCGCGTGCTGACCATTGACCCGGCCATGGGCATTTTCCGCCATGCGGACGCGGGTTACGAAGAGGCTGCTCTTTACGCGAACAAGAAGGGGGTGAAGATACCGGGGTGATGGATCAGCCGGAAATGTCTATGAAAAGGATGGCGTCGGACTGAAAGATACAATTATTTGTTCAATTCCTCTTCGATCCGCTCCGCAAGAAAAATCTTCATCAGCGATTGATAGGGCACATCCCTGCGGTTTGCGATCCGTTTGAGCTCTTCGAGAAGGCTTTGGGGAAGCCGGATGGAAATGGTCTTGGAGCTGGGTTTTAATTTCGAAAGAGCAGCTTTTTCGGCGCTGTCCCAGTTTACGTATTCTGAAGAATCATGAACGGACCAGAATGCCCGTTCTTCATCCTCATTCCTGAATTTCGGAATTTTTTTGAGTGTCTTTCTTTTCATAGATGATTCTTTCCTTCTTGTTCATGTCCCTTGATGATATGACACGTATCTTTTTATTCCGAATTGTGAAGGCAATGAACAGGAGACGTTCAGAGTCCGTCTTACCTAATGCATAAAACCTTGATTCTTTATCCGTGTGTTTGATGTCATCAGCCACCCATAAAGGCCTGTTGAAAAAAACCTGTTCGCTCTCGAAGGGTGTGACCTTGTGTTTTTCCCAATTCTTTTCGATGTTGTTTTTGTCCCAATCGAAGCCAGCGCATTCATTAAAAAGTTCTTTCCCCGTCATAGAAGAAGTATATGAATATCATATACAAAATGCAAGCCCTTTCCGGTTTCCTCCATGTCGATTGGGGGATGCCCCGACCGGTTCGTTCAAGGTCCTTTTCTTGAATATTCATTGTTTCTATCTCTTTCCATATCTATATTTAGACCATAATACTGATCCACATTCAGGGGAATGAATGATTAAAAGAATCACCCTTTCCGGGGATATTGTACAGGTCGAAGTATTTAAAACCGGCCTTTCGCGATATCTTAAATCAATCAATAAAACAGGCCGTCACATCATCATCACGCAAAACGGAAGGCCGGCCGGGGTATTGTTGTCTCCGGCGCAATATGGTGATTTGATGTACAGGGATTCATTTATTGAATCCGTGAATCGAGGCCTTGCGGATGTGGAATCAGGTAGAGTTTTCAGTACGGAACAAGTCATTCAAAAACTGAAAGCGGCAAGAGCGAAAGATCCGTCAAATGCCTAAACTCATCGAATGCGTGCCCAATTTCAGCGAGGGCAGGGACGAGTCGGTCATCAACCGCATCGCTGCGGAGATCACGGCAGTGGGAGGAGTGACGCTGCTCGGGGTCGATCCGGGGAAGGACACGAACCGCACCGTGGTCACGTTCGTGGGCGAGCCGGAGCCCGTCCTTGAGGCTGCGTTTCGGTCTGCTGCAAAGGCGGCCGAGCTCATCCGAATGACCGCGCATCAGGGAGCGCATCCCCGCATGGGAGCCACGGACGTGATCCCGGTCATACCGGTGTCGGGCGTCACCATGGAGGAATGCGTGGAATACGCCAAGCGCCTCGGCAGCCGCATCGGCGAGGAGCTCGGCATACCCGTTTTCCTGTACGCTGAGGCGGCCCAGAGGCCGGACCGCAGGCGCCTGCCGGACATACGCGCGGGCGAATACGAAGGCCTTGCAGAAAAACTCAAGAGGCCGGATTTCAAGCCCGACTTCGGGCCTGCTGTATTCAACGCGGAATCAGGCGCCACAGCAGTCGGCGCGCGCGATTTCATGATCGCGTACAACGTGAACCTCAACACGAAGGACGCGAAACCTGCGCGTGAAATCGCGATGAACATTCGGGAATCCGGACGGATCAAGCGCGGAAAGGACGGCAAGCCGGTCACGGACGAACATGGAAATCCGCTGCGCGTGCCGGGTAGGCTGCAGTTCTGCCAGGCAGGCGGATGGACCATGGACCTTTTCGGGTACGCGCAGGTGACCATGAACCTGCACAATTTTCACGTGACCGGCCTGCATCACGCGTTCGACGCGGTGGCGGATGAGGCGGAAAAACTCGGCCTGAGGGCGACCGGCAGCGAGCTCGTGGGCCTGGTTCCGCTTGAGGCCATGCTCGAGGCCGGCGCCCATTATCTCAGGAAGCAGGGGAAATGCGCGGGCGCGCCTGAGCCGGAGCTCGTGCATACGGCAGTCCTGTCGCTCGGCATGAACGACACATACCCATTCAAACCGGAGGAGAGGATCATCGAATACGCTGTTGCTGGAAAAAATCCGAAGCGGCTGGCCGGCATGACGCTGACCCAATTCGCGGACGAGCTTTCTTCGGATTCGCCGGCCCCGGGCGGGGGCAGCGTGGCAGCCCTGGCAGGAGCCATGTCCGCAGGCCTGTCCGCCATGGTCGCGTCTCTGACTTATGGGAAAAAGGAATACAGCCGAAGAAAGAAGATCATGGAGGATGCGGCCTTACGCGGACAGGAACTCAAGAAGCGTTTTGTGGATCTTGTGGACCGCGATACCGAGGCTTTCAACGCGGTGCTGTCAGCCATGCGGCTGCCTAAGAAAACGGACGCGGAGAAAGCTGCCCGGGACCAGGCAATTGAAGAGGCCTACAAACTGGCAGCGACCGTTCCCATGGAAACGCTCCAACTCGCGGAACAGGCTGCCCAGCTCGCGCTTCTGTTGGTGCAGAAAGGTATTGACACCGCCCTGTCTGATGCGGCTGTCGCATCGCTTCAGGCCGGGACAGCAGCAGAGGGCGCGTGGATGAACGTGGCGGTCAACCTGCAGTCGATCCGGGATGCGGCGTTCTCAGCCTCCACGCGGGAGAAATCGGAAAAAGCCCTGCAGTCGGTTCGCAAAACCGTGAAACGCGCGCAGCGCCTGGCTCAAAAACGGCTGGGATCATGAAATCCATAGACCTGCTTGTCACCGAAGCATCCCAGGTTCTGACCCTGGCTGGTCCTGCAAGGCAGAGATGCGGCCCGGAAATGTCCGAACTCTCGGCGATTCCAAACGGGACTGTTGCAGTGGACAAAGGCCTGGTCGTGGAAACAGGTTCTGCGGCGGAGATGGCTGGGAAATACAGGGCCCGGAAAACGCTTGAGGCGAACGGCAGGCTCGTTCTTCCCGGATTCGTGGATCCGCACACGCATCTGGTTTTCGCAGGCACGCGCGAGTACGAAATGGCAGCGCGGCTCGCAGGGGATTCCTATCTGGACATCCTGGCCGGCGGAGGCGGCATTCACGGGACTGTTGAGAAAACACGCAAGGCCTCATTCGATGAACTGCTGGAATCCGCAAAAGGCCGCATGCAGCGCATGCTGGAACACGGAACCACAGCGGTGGAGATCAAGTCAGGCTACGGGTTGGAACCGGAAACGGAATTCAGGATCCTGGATGTGGCGAACAGGCTGCGGCATGACGGTCCATGCGATGTCGCAGTCACATTCCTCGGCGGTCATGTTGTTCCGAAAGACACGGGCAGGGAGGCCTATGTATCCTGGCTTTCAGGAGAAGCGCTCGATGGATGCAAAGGCAGAGCCGAGTTCGTGGACGTGTTCTGCGACCAAGGCGCATTCACGCTCGAGGAATCCGTTCAAATCCTCAAGGAGGCGAAAGCCCGCGGATTCGGACTCAAGATACACGCGGGCCAGTTCAGGGACCTCGGAGCTGCAGGAGCCGCCGCATCCCTCGGAGCAATTTCAGCGGATCATCTGGAACATGTGTCAGCGGATCAGCTTGCGGTGATGAAGAAAAACGGGACTATCGCGGTATTGCTGCCCGGAGCCTCTTTTTTTCTGGGCAGCAGGGAATACCCGGATGCAAAGGCCATGGAAAAGGCAGGCGTGGCCATCGCCCTGTCCACGGATTTC
The DNA here is from genome assembly GCA_016931355.1 of bacterium. GTDB lineage: Bacteria > Zhuqueibacterota > QNDG01 > QNDG01 > JABMRT01 > JAFGEX01. The sequence continues at coordinate 2,315 of JAFGEX010000126.1, read as the reverse complement.
AATCCGGGCTCATGCCCTTCCTATTCCATGCAGATGATGATCGCCCTGGCATGCCATCAGATGGGCATGTCCGCAGCTGCTGCTGTGACCGCTTCCACGGTCAATGCGGCCTATGCCATGGGCAGGGGCGGCCTGCTGGGTACTCTGGAACCCGGCAAACAGGCGGATCTGATCGTGCTCGACGTGGAAACGCCTGAACAGATCCCTTATTTTTACGGCGTGAATCTCGTTCGGAAGGTGGTGAAGAAGGGAAGAGTTGTCGTAGATATATGATCCCGGATTGCACCCCGGGATCAGGGTTTTTACCTGAGAAAGGAGACGGATATGCGCTGGATGACATTTTTCATCATGGCCGGACTGGCTTCAGCCTGGTCCCAGGAAAACCTGCCTGCCCTGCCGTATGCGGAAAATGCGCTGGAACCGTACATTTCCGCAAAGACCTTGAGCTTCCACCACGGCAAGCATCACAAGGCGTATGTGGACAAGTACAACGAGCTGGCTGCAAAGGCGGGCATGTCCAGCCTGACGCTCGAGCAGGCCATGCGCAAGACTGCCGGCGTTGCGGATCAGGCAGGCCTGTTCAACAACGCGGCACAGTCCTGGAACCATGACTTCTTCTGGAAATGCATGAAGCCCGCAGGCGGCGGCGTGCCCTCGGGCAGGCTTCTGGACCTGATCAACGAATCATTCGGCGGTTTCGAGAAATTCAAGCAGGTTTTCGTGGACGCGGGGCTCGGTCAGTTCGGAAGCGGATGGGTCTGGCTCGTGGCTGAGGATCAGGAGCTCAAGGTCGTGAAAACCGCGAACGCGGACAATCCGCTCGTGCGCAACCTGAGGCCTCTTCTCGTCTGCGACGTGTGGGAGCACGCCTATTATCTGGATTATCAGAACAGGAGAAAGGATTTCCTCACTGTTTTCCTCGAGAACCTGGTGAACTGGGAATTCGCAGCCTCGCAGCTTCCGTGACTGCTTCGACGCCGGGGTACAACCTGGGATTGCCAGGTTGGAGAAAACGGCCACGCACTTTTAACGATTTTGACGACCCCGGGAGTCCACCCCCGGGGTCGGTATCGGAGTGATTCCACCTCCGGGATGTCTACCTGTTAAAGGTTTGAACGGGTCAGCGAAAGGGAAGACCTCCCGGAGGTGACCTCACCGTCAGGTTGAAACGACCGGCCCTTTTCCTGCTTCCATTTTAATCTTCAATTCCATGTCCTTGAGCTTTTCCTCCATGTCGCGGAATTTTTCCGTCTGCAGCTTCAATTGCATGTCCTTGAGTTTCTCTTCCACGCCACGCAGTTTTTCGACCTGCAGGGAGTCCAGCTCCGGGACATCCACATGAATCTCCGGGATCCGGATCACTTTTTCGTCGAATTCCCCGATGGTTTCAAGACGTCCAAAACCCTTGCGTTCATCCAGTTCCGCCTTGAAGGTCAGCTTCTGGCCTTTCCGGAGCACCTGCAGGGAGACTTCCTCGCCCGCTTCGAAATCTTCCAGGATTCCGGTCACGTCCTCCGGGCATTCGATTTTTTCCTGATCCAGTTCCACGATCACGTCTCCTGCCTTCAGTCCTGCTTTCTCAGCAGGGCTGTCCTCCTCGACCTCCAGGATCAGGGCCCCGCCGTCCGCAGCGGACTGGAAATACGGCGCAAGGTCCGCACTGAGATCGTGCAGCTGAACGCCGAGCCAGGGGCGGTTCACGTTGAACGAGTACATGAATGCATGCGGGCCGAACGCAAATCCCCGGTTTTTCCGGTTCTTTTCTATAGTCACCGGAATGTCCATGTCCTTGGAATCCCGCCTGATTTTAAGCTGCACCTTCGTGCCCGGTTCAGTGGTTTGGACATACCAGGTCAAATCTTCGGGCTTGCGCACCTTGTCCCCGTCGTACTCGCGGATGATGTCGTCCTTCTTGATTCCGGCCTTCTCCGCAGGGCTTTTTTCGAGGACTTCGGTCACCTTCACGCCGAACGTGACGTTCAGGTCCTTTTTATCCTGCTTGTCCAGCCTTTCGATGCGCACTCCCAGCCAGCCCCATCTCGGCTTCCTGTGCGATCCTGCCAGAGCGATGCCGATGAAGGAAACGACGCCCAGAACCAGGGCCGTTTTGACGATACGGTTGATGGTTTCGGGTTTTAACATATAGTCCTCCTGTTTTGTCTGCAAAGGATAGACTGATCAGGAGGGGAAAAGGTTACGGGAAAATGAAGGGATCGGGGAAGGAAACCCATTTGATCTCAGATTAACGATCATGAGTGTCCGGTTTAGATTGTAAAAGTAAAAAAAATGGTCCGAAAAACCTCAAGATTTGTTAT
>JAFGEX010000125.1 GCA_016931355.1 bacterium | reverse complement strand
GGAACGGCCTGCGATCGCTGCCACCCTGAAAGCGGCGGAGAACATGGCGGAGCAAATTGTTGCACATAACACAGACGAGAGCCCCATGTTTTCCGTGCTGCCGGTGCAGAATCAAATGAGACAAGAGACCCTGGCGAAAAATTCCCCCCTTGTGGAGACAGGACAAATGATGAAGAACGCCCCCGCCGTAAAGGGGAAATTCTTCAAAGTCGCCAGTATTCTGGAATGAGAGGAGTAAATCTGTGTCGAAGCATTTCTTCTATCTGGACCCGGATCCGAAGGCGAGCGGTGAAGGTCCCCTGACGGGGAAGCGGATTGCCGTTCAGTCTAACATCGCGGTCTGCGGCTGGCCCACCACGGCCGGTTCCCTGGCTCTGGAAAATTATACCGCACTGGAAGACGCGACGGCGGTCGCACGCATCCGCTCACAGGGTGGGGTTATCGCGGGCAGTAGCCGCATGAGCGAATTGGGCTTCGGACTGCGGGATGACGCCGGAGACCTAGTCTTGCGGGACGCCCAAACGGATGCGGCGCTTCTGACGGATTTTCTGGGTGAGTCCCGCGTAACGGCCGCCGATGCTGGCGTGTTCGGGTTCAAGCCGACCTACGGCCTTGTTTCCCGGTTCGGTTTGATCGGTCTCATCCCCTCCATGGAAACCTACGGGATCGCATCCGAATCACCCGAAACCATCTCCGCAGTGATGACAAGCATTGCCGGACCCGATGCACGCGATTTTTCCATGTCGGATCGGGACAAAACGGATTTCTCCGCAAAGGATACGAATACCAAACCGACCATCAAAGCCGGTATCCCGGCGGAAGCCTGGGAAATGTTGACCGACGATGAGCGCCAGGCCTGTCAAAAGGGGATCGATAAACTTGCTGCCTGCGGGATTGCCGTCTGCGAAGTTTCCCTGCCGGAATTTTCGTTGTTTTCGCTGGTCCATAATGTAGTGGGATCCGTCGAGGCCTCCTCGAGCGCCGGGAAATACGACGGCGTCCGGTACGGCCATCGCGCCGCGGGTACCAAAAACTGGAACGAAATGTATTTGAAATCACGGGGCGAGGCCTTCGGATTGCTGGTGAAAGCCTATCTTTTTCAGGGGGCCTACTTCCAGTTCGAAAAATATGATCTGTTTGAAAAGGCGGGCCGCATCCGGTCATGTCTGGTCAAAGCCTTAAACGACGTCCTGGGCACGTTGGACATCCTGGTTCTGCCGACCAAGCGGAAACCCTGCAAGGCCAGAGGGGCAGAAAGTGTGTCCGACGTCTATGATGCCTTTTTCCTGACTCTACCGGCCAATGTTGCCGGGCTCCCTGTCCTGCAAGTGCCGGGATTCATGACGGACGGGTCGGACGACCTCGGGATGCAGCTGATCGGCCCGGCCTTCGGCGATGCCGCTCTGCTTAACCTGACCGGAAAGTTATCTTAATGCAAAGGATGAATTCATGATGGATTACGAAGCCGTTATCGGTCTGGAAATACACGTGGAACTGAACTGTGCCACAAAGATGTTCTGCAATTGCCCGAATCGGCCCGGAGATGAGCCGAACAAAAATACCTGCCCCATCTGCCTGTGGCTCCCCGGTGCGATTCCCCAATTCGGATACGCGGCACTGGAGAAGGCCACCCTGGCCTGCCTGGCCCTGAACTGCGAGATCCAGGAGAAAAGTGCCTTCGATCAGAAGGTGTATTATTATCCAGACCTGCCGAAAGGATTCCAGTTGTCCCAAGCCCACTATCCCCTGTCCAGAAACGGATGGTTAAATATCATCGGCGAAGACGGTCAGCCTAAAAAGTTACGCATCCATCATGTTCACATGGAAGAGGACGTGGCGAAGCTGGTTCATGAAATGGAGGGGAAGACGCCGATCAGCCTTGTCGACTTTAACCGGGCCGGCGCGCCCCTGATCGAAATCGTAACCGAACCGGATATGCGGAGCCCCCATGACGCCATGGAGTTTGTCCGTCTGCTCCGGACGCAGATCCGCTATGCCGGCAGCTCCGAGTGCAGCCTGGAAGCGGGAACCATGCGGGTCGATGCAAACATCTCCATCCGGCTCCGGGGGACGGACCAGATGAACACAAAGGTGGAGGTCAAGAACATGAACTCCATCCGCCACGTGGGCGATGCCATCGCCTATGAGATCGAACGCCAGAAGGAAAGCCTGGCGGCGGGCGAGCCGATCGTTCTGCACACGCGCCTCTGGGATCCTGCCAAGAAAGTGACCACTGCCATGCGGGGCAAGTTTGCCGGTCCCTGCGTGCCCGATCCGTCGGTGCCGCCGATTGTGATCTCGCGGGAATGGCTTGAGGATAAGATCGCCTGTCTTCCGGAGATGCCCGCGGCCAAGGCGGAGCGTTTCCACAGCCAATTCGGCCTGACCGAAGAGGAGGCGTTCCAGCTCTGCGGCGAAAAGGAAACGGCGGATTACTACGAGCAGGTGATGGCCTTTCCTGTGCCTGCCCGTATGGCGAACCACTGGCTGACGACGCAGCTCCTGCCCGCTTTGAAGGAGCGGGAGGAAACGCTTGCGACGTCCCAGGTAACCCCGTCGCGGTTCGCCGAGCTCCTAACTCTGATCGACCGGAACGAGGTAAACGCCAATTCGGCGAAGACCGTTCTGGCGCGCCTGTTTGAAACGGACCTGCCGGTCAGGACCGTGGTCGAGCAGGGCGGGTTCGCCCAGGTTTCGGACGCCTCCGAACTGCAGGGGATCGTGTCCGGCGTCCTGGAGAAGAATGCTACCGCCGTGGCAGATTATCGGGACGGTAACGCCAAGACCCTGGGATTTCTCATCGGCCAGGCCATGCAGGCCTCG
>JAFGEX010000124.1 GCA_016931355.1 bacterium | reverse complement strand
CTACCTGGCAATACACACAGGAATACGTGCAGGATTTCGGCGGGATGTTGTTGATCCCGACGCTGCGCCCCAGGCGCCTCGAAGGCACGGGTCCGAAGGCAATCATGCGGCCTCCGCATATTTCCGCATAAAGACCGTCATTTGAGAAGGGCTTCCACATTTTGGGTGATACTGTCAAACGCCGCGGAAACGGGGCTCTCCGGATCATGCAAAACCACAGGTTTTCCCTGATCTCCGGAAATCCGGGTTTTGACCTCCAGGGGGATGCGGCCTAAAAATGCGACGCCCATCCGGCGCGCCATGTCTTTGCCGCCTCCGGTTCCAAACAAATCGATTTCCCCGCCGCAATGGGGGCAGATCAGGCCGGACATGTTCTCGATGACGCCGATGACGGGGATGTTCATTTTCTTGGCCATGTTCACGGCCCTCCTGCAGTCCACCAGGGAAACCTCCTGGGGAGTCGTGACCACGACGGCCATCTGCGGATGCATTTCCTGGACTGTTGTCAGAATTTCATCGCCGGTTCCCGGGGGCAGATCCGCGAGCAGATAGTCCAGTTCCCCCCACACGACATCGGCAAGAAACTGGCGGATGGCGCCCGAACGCAAGGGCCCTCGCCAGATCACTGGAGAATCCTCCGGCAGCATGGGTGCTATGGAAATGATGGACAGTCCCTCCCGTACATGCGGGTGAATTTCATGCGGGTTTTCACCTGGCGCGTAGGGAGCAACGGCTCCCGTCATTTTGGGAACATTGGGGCCCGTGATGTCCGCATCCAGAAGGCCGACCTTCTTTGCCCTTTTAACCAGGGCATACGCCAGATTGACGGCAACCGTTGTCTTCCCGACGCCGCCCTTTCCGCTGAACACGACGATGCGGTGTTTGATCCCGCGTAATACGCCTTCAATACGTTCGGCCTGCTCCTGCATTTCCCTGGCTCTTTCCGTATCCGGTTTCATTTTCAGTTCCCCTGTTCGATCGCGAAAATCCGTTTTCCGTCCGCAGAATCCTGTCAGCCCTTCGGCTTTCTCCATTCTGGGCAGTACAAGGCGGCCCCAAGTTCCAGCACCCTGTCCGCCAGCCGGGCGGCTTCCGTGAAAGATTGACGGTCTTTTCGGATTGTCCCCGGTTGAAAGGCCACGCCCGATATACCGCGGCCCGCGATAATCATCTCGTGTTTCAGAAAAAAGGCATGTATCGCCGCAAGGGCTGTTTCGGCACCGTCCCTGCGACCTGCCACCACCGCGGCGCCTATCTTGTTCCTGAGCTTTCCCCGGATGGACCAGGTCCGGTCTATGAAGGCTTTCAACTGCGCCGAGACATTGTTGAAATAAACCGGCGTTCCCAGAACCAAAGCGTCCGCAGCGAGTATTTGCTGGATCAAGGTGGTTTTCATGTCGTCCTTGATCCCGCATCGGCCGGTCTTGATGCACGCCCAGCAGGACCGGCAAGGCTCGATGCGGTAATCGGCGAGTTTCACCCGTTCCCCGCCTGTCCGGTTCAGCATTTCGTTCAACAGTTCATCCGTGTTGCTGTGCTTTCTCGGGCTGCCTGAAATATAGACAATTTTCATGGTTCCGGGCTTTCCCGCCTCACCGCTTGCAGGTTCCGTCATCGGAACAGGGGGGCCTTTCGCAGCGTTCGGACCGGCCGCAGCATGTTTTTCCGGAATCCCGGTCGCTCCTGTAATCGGTCGCGTGGAATCCCGAACCTTTGAACAGGAAGCCCATGCCGGCTCCGATCATTCTTTTCACGCTCCCGCCGCATTCAGGACAGGCGCCGAGCGGCTCCTCGTTCATTCCTTGGAACCTTTCGAACCTGGCCCCGCAGGATGGACATTCATATTCATAGGTCGGCATTTTTCATTTCCTCCTCGGGAATGGCGGGATCGGCGCAGTCCGGCATCCGGACGTCCGGCTCCGCCGCTGCGTTTCATCCGTCAGGGTCAGTCATATGCTTTCATGATGCCGGGATCTTCATCCATCAGGCGGCCGGCAAGCGCCTTCATGTCCATCTTTGACCAGAACGAGAGCTTCCCGTGAGTTTCCATGTATCTCAGAGGTATGGGGTGAGTTCCGACGACGACCGGAATCCCGTAGCGGCACTCGATGAACTCCTTGAACTGGCGGATGCGCGGGCAGGGCGGGTAGCCCACGATCAGGCCGGTGGCCAGATGGATCGTTTCCGCGCCGTTTTTCTTCATCTCCTCCGGCACGTACTCCACATTGCCGCCGGGACAGCCCCCGCAGGTTGAGTAACCCACGATTTCCACGCGGTCCTCCTTCGCATAGATGGAAAAACCGCCGACCCTTTCCCGCAATGCGCGAAAACATTTGCCGCCGCCGCAATTCCCGTAGCGGCCGCAGATGATGATCCCAATTTTCTTTGTCATGCGCCTGCCTTTCCGGGACCGCCCGAAAGCCTCATCAACGGTCACCTGTGTGGTGGAGTAAGATCACGTCTCCGACGCGGCACCCGATGTGGCGCGCGATGACCGGACATTTGGCGAGCAGAAGAAAAAAAACGGACCGCCGGACGCCTGACAGGGATTCGAAATTGCCCTGTCCCTTGCTGATCACGACATCGGATTCAAAAAAAATCTTCCGGAACGATTCGGAGCAGAGCGGCAGAAGCGTGCCCGGGGCGTCCGAACCGGAGGAGATCACCTCCGCAATCCGGTCAATGCCGCAATCCCGTGCATCCTTCTCAAGCGCGTCGTTGATGGCCGGCTTTTCCTTGACCGCGAAACGCATTTTAACGGCCGGAAATTTTTCGCGGATGACTTCGAGAAGCACGCGGTCAAAAACGATCTCTCCGGCGTTGTCCGCCAGATAAAGCAGGGTTTTTGATTTCTTCAACGCATCCCTGAAGGCCTGATATTGAAAAAACCGGGATTGCTCCTGACGGATCTTCAGATGTTCGTCCGCCAGAATTTTTTCCAGCTCCCCGGCCACATCAACCGAATTTTTCGGCCCGTAATCAATGATGTTGCCTGCAATGGCCAGTTCAACCGCCGTCAGCAGGGGGTCTCCGCTGTTCAGCTTTTGAACGAGTTGACCGTAGATGACCAGGGCGATCCGGTTGCTTTCTTCCTTGATGGCGTGATAGGGATCCTCCACGCCGGTCGTGTCGCGCACAATCCAGTAAATCCTCCTAGCCATCTCGGGCGGTGAGGCTTCCATCCGGAAATCCGGCAGGATCACGGCCACCTCGTTCAGGATGCGGCGCTGCACCGCGTCATCCGCGCCTGCGATGCGTGCGGCTTCCAGCGCCTGCTTGAAGAAACAGGGGATACAGTCCAGACAGGTTCTCATCGGCTCCCTGTTTCCTTCAAATCTTGGCCGATGCGTCCAAGGCAGCCTGAACGATGGGATATTGCGTTGGAGCCGCAGTCACAAAGGGATGCGTGGCGACCTGCAGGGTTTCCAACTCGGTGTAGGAAACCCGCTGCTGAATGGCCATGCCGATGATGTTGATCAATTCGCCGCAGCACGGGCCTCCGGCAACCTGTCCGCCGAGGATGATGCCGGACTTTCTGGAAAAAATCAGCTTGACCCGGACCTCATGGGCCCCCGGAAGAGTGGGGGGATGCTTGTCCACGGCCTGGGAAGAACCTGTCACAATTTCAAAATTTTCCTTCATGGCGGTCCCTTCCGTCAGACCTGCGGAACCCATCACCAGGCCGTCCAGATAGGTCGAATAGACGGCAATGGTTCCTTTGTTTTCACGGACCACGATGAGCTTGTACAGGTTGGCCCCCGCAATCCTCGCTTCCGCAGTGGCCGTGGAGGCCAGCATAACCGCGGCGTCCTTTCGGGTGTAAAAATCACGCTTCCCGGCGCAGTCGCCAACCGCAAAAACATCCGGATCCGTCGTCCGCATGTACTCGTCCACCCAAATGCCTTTCCCCTTGCCGAGATCCAGACCCGCCTGAACAGCCAATTCCGTATGGGGAACGGTCCCGACTCCCAGCACCACGGCGTCGACTTCCAGGGTTTCGCCGTTGGAAAGCAGCGCTTTTTCCGCACGCTCCTTGCCGATGATTTCCTTCACAGAAAGTCCGGTCAGGATCCGTACGCCCCTTGACTTGAGCTGTTCGTCCGCCAGGCGTGAAAATTCCGCATCAAAGGAATTGGCCAGTATCCTTTCTCTCATTTCCACTAAACTGACCCGGATGCCGTTGATCTTTGAAATTTCATCGGCAAACTCAATGCCGATGAATCCACCGCCGATGACCAGCACGTTTTTTCTTTTCTTGACGTCCTGGACAACCGGTATCAGATAATCCATGTTCTTGTAAACCGGATAGACGCCTTTCTTTTCAATACCGGGGATCGGCGGGATCATCGGCAGCGACCCCAGCGCCAGAATCAGCTTTTCATAAACGATTCTTTTTCCCGCTTTTGTGAATACGTTTTTCCCGTCCCGGTCAATGCGAACGGCCTCGTCCTGGATGATGTGGACTTTGTTTTTTTCCAGGGGTGCGGTCCCCATCCGGTTTTCCGAAGGATCCTTCAGGCTCGAAAACATGTAAGGGATGCCGCAGGGCACACAGCCGTTGGCCACATTCCTGATGAGCGCAATTTTTTTGTGCGGGTAATAGCGCTTCGCGGTCACTGCGCTGACCATGCCGGCGGGCCCGCCGCCGATGATCAGAATGTCAAAAGATGAATACATTTTTTCCTATCTTTTATAAGTGGAATGGGACAAACATGAATAATCCTGAATTGTATTCGTCTCAAAAAGGTTAAAGGTTCCGGGGCTTTGCCAAAAGGGCCGAGAAACCCGAACGGATACGGTCTTAAAAATCCGGTTTGATAAAGAGCCCCGCCCGTGCCGGCCGGAGAAAATGGATCATCAGTTGAATCATGCTTTCTTTCTAATGCATCGGGCATCGAGCCGGACGGCCGGGATTGGATGAACCGTCCCCATCCGTTCCGGTCGGAAAAATCCCCGTAAAATACACGAAACAATCATCAATTCGCGGAAAATATCCCGCTCCCCTCTTCGCCCGCCGGTCCCCGGGCCAAATCACAGAAATCGCACCGGCAAACCAAGTTAAGACTCCCGGAGGGCTTGAAAAACAACCGGGTGCGGACTACCCGCTTTTCTCACGCCGGTACCGGCGGATCAGGTCTTCCACATCGGACATTCGAAACGCAACCTTCTTCTTCAGGTGCCCCAGGGTTTCAGCCGGATCGACCGGGCCCTTTATCGCCAGGCCTGCAAGGAGGTCAGCCATAGGAACACCGTACCTGGCTGAAACCTGCTGGATGGGCATAAACCCCTGAATCCGGATATCTTCTTCCCTGCGGCTGGACTCGCCCCGAAAACCCGGCTTTCCAAGCGTTGCGGTCTTTCGCGTATTCATGAAATCATCCTGCGAAACGGATCCGATCATCCGGCCTTTTCCGTCCGGGCCGGAAGGATCCGGCTGGACCTCCGCATGATGGCCCTGTCCAGGTTTGATTTCTTCGATTTCAATGGATACAAGAAACGGGAAGACCAGCAGAAAGACACAAAGAAGTGAAAACAACAACGCCAGGATCCTTCGCCGTGCCTTGCTTCCGATCAGCCGCCTGTAGAGGCACAAAACAGCGCTCCAGTGGAGGAGGATGTGCAACACCAGCAATCCCAGCAAAACAAATCCCAGGATCAGGTGGATGTTGCCCCATTCATGCCGGTCCAGATTCCAGAAATAGAGATCCACCTGGCGGCCGAATCTGGAGATCCGGTCCTTGCCGGGCACCAGCACATACTTCATCAGGAATCCAAGACCCGTCACAAGCGCCATCAGTAAGAACATGAGCGCATCGATGATAAAATTGATTTTACCCTTCACTTTAACCCCTCGTCATGGCCTGCCCGCACTGGGGGCAGAGCATCTCCGTACAGGGGACGCCCGGCTGATGCGCGACACGTGCGCCGCATTTGGGACACACGCATTGCCCGCCGGGCCCGGCGCCGGGCCTCTGGCCTTTTCCGAAGCCCGTTCCCCTGCGGCCCATCCCTCTTCCCGTTCCGGCCCCCTGCCCGAAGGGTCCTGTACCGTCTCTTCCTGGCATGTCAATCGCCTCCTTTCATTCCGGCATGAGATTCCACCGTCGGACCTTTTGATGCGCTGAAACGCCCCGCCTTGTAATCATCTACGGCTTTCTGTACTGTCCCTGAAATGCCGGTGACCACTTCAATTCCGGCGGCCTGCAGGGTCTGATAGGCATTGGGGCCCGTGTTTCCAGTCAACACAGCCCGGACCTTTTTTTCCGCCATCAATTGCCCGGACTGCACGCCCGCGCCGCCTGCGGCTTCCACCTGGGCGTTATCGACTGCCTCGAATTCCAGGGTATCCGTATCCACAATGATGAAAAAAGCGCATCGGCCGAATCTCGGGTCAACCGGGGAATCCATCGTCCGGCCTTTGGACGTGACGCAGATTTTCACGATTTTCCTCCTCTGTTTTTAATGGTCCTCTCCCTGATGATCGCATTCGGTTTTGTCCAAACCGTATCCCTTCCCCTGTCCGGGCCTGCAGAGGGATTCGCCACCTTCCAACGTTCCGTTCAGCAGACGTGATATCACATCCTCGATTCTTCCTTCCACACCCAGAATCGGCTTGATGTTGTATTGATCGAACAAATCCGCAGCCCTTCCTCCCATGCCGCCCGCAATGATAAATCCAACGCCCCTTTCATGAAGAAATTTGGGAAGAAATCCAGGATGATGTCCGGGATTTTGAGTTTCCTCCGCCTTGATGACCTGATCCCCCTCTATCTCCAATATCGTGAAAGTGGGGCATCTTCCGAAATGAGCGGAAACTCTATCCCCATCCGTGGATATGGCGACTTTCATGCTTTTCTCCTGTTCCTGGTTTGCCTTCATGGATGATAACTGTTCTCTTGTTCCATCCCCGTTCCGTGATGACAGATCAAAACACCGTTCAGATGATCGATCTCATGCTGCAGGACGCGGGCGGCAAAATCCTCTGCTTCAAAATGAAGGCGTTTTCCCGAGGGGCTTTTTGCCTTGACCTCTATCTTCAAGGAACGTTTTACGCAAAACCAACGGTCCGGAATGCTCAAGCACCCTTCGGTATCCGTATCGCCCTCATCGGAGGACGATACGACCTCCGGATTGACCAGGCATTTTTCAACTCCCTTGACGTCCACCGTCACGATTCTGCTGAGAATTCCGATCTGCGGTGCGGCCAGCCCGACTCCCCCGTGCTCGGACATGAACACACACATCCGATCTGCGAAACGCCGCAGATCTTCGTCGTATCTGCCGACGGATGAGGATATTTCTTCCAGCACGTGGTCCGGATAGAAACGCAATTCCCATTTTGTCAATGCCCATGCATCCGCTTTGGGGCGAACCGGGCCTGAGAACCGGCCCGGCATTTAATCAAACCACCGGATGGCCCCGGCGGGGCATTCGGATACGCACAGACCGCATCCCGTGCACCGCTCCCGATCGATCCGGGCCGTACGATCCGCAAGTTCAATCGCACCGCGCGGACAGATCGGGATACATTTCCCGCATCCCAAACAGACATCCTCGTCAATGGATACAACACGATGAAGAGGGGGATGGGTGTCTCCGGTTCGGATCCTTTCGTTGATCTCCTCGATACGGGATTGAACCGACTCAGAGAGCCGTTTTAAAGTTGTGATTTCATCCTGTAAATCTCCGGCGCCTGTTTGAAGAAACGAAGACTCCGGCAGATCAGAAGCAGGAATGAAACGACCTTGCGGTTCAAACCTCTCAAACACGCCTCCGGCATTTATGGATCTGAAACCGCGCCCGCCTCCCCGGCCCCTTCTTTGGCCGTTACACCTTCCCCGCCCAGCAGGCATAAAGCCTCCTTTTCGCAACCTCAGCCTGAAATTTGGATAAAATATTTCTCCCTGCATACACAGTCCTGCGGGATTGAAGCCCCCCGGCACGAGCGGCGAAGCGCTTCAATTCCCGAAACAGGCAAGAACCGTCAGGCCTTCTTCTTTTTTTCCGTTTCCAACTCACGGATACGTTGATTCAGATCCGAAAGCGTCTTTTCCAACAACTCCGTTTGCCTCTTCAACATATCCCTTTCCTGTTCCGGATTCGCCTGATACGGGACAGGCATGTAACCGAATCCGGCCGGCCAGTAGGGGGCGCCGTAGGCTGTCCGCTGCCATCCGGGAAAACCCGAGGCATAAAACCAGCGACGCCTTCCGCGCCCACCACGTCCGAAACCCCACCCCAGGACCGGATTCATGTATCCGGGTACGGCATATCCGGCGCAGTATCCGGCCGCCCTGCCGGTCATGGGTCCCAAGCCTGCAGGACCCGTTCCATCTCCAAACGGCATGATGGTTCACCTCCTTTCCTGGATTTCAGTCTCTATCCGCAAATACCGCTCTTCCGATCGCCACGTCTTTCCATTATCTCCTCTTCCAGCCGGAGGCCCGGTGCCTTCGACCCGGTTTCGTCATCCTGCAGCATCGGCCGTGTTCCTCCATGCCGCAACGATTGAAGCCCCCTGCCGCAAGCGGCGGGGAATCTTCAATCTGTAGGGACAATTGGGCTTGTATTCGCTCGCTTTCAGATTCATCGCCGCTCCCGCAAGTCTGTTTTTCATGCTTCCAGGCGGCATTTGCTGCATATCCCGTAAAAATGGATGGTATGATTAAAAATTTTAAACCGATGCTTCAGAGACAGCGCTTTTTCGGTCTTTTGCATCAATTCCAGCTCTTCGCCGATAAAATCCGTATAATCGACGATGGTCTTGCATTTCACGCACACCAGATGATGATGGTGGCTCTTTTTGAGGGGGTTGTCGGCGAGTTCATAACGGGCTCTTCCGTCGCCGAAATCGCATTTCTGCACCACACCGATCTGGGAAAACAAATCCAGTGTTCGATAGACGGTCGTGAGGCCAATCGAGGGATTGATTCTCACCGCATCAATATAGATGTCCTCCGCACTGAGATGTTTTTCCGTATTCCGCAGCAAATTCATGATGGTCTCCCGCGGATTTGTCAGGCGAAAACCGGAATGAGAAAGCCGGCGTTGCCACCCAGCGTTTTTCATTTTTCTTGTTTCCTCCCCCTGCTTCATTTATTTGATAATGATTTCCATTACCAATATAAGCATCGGGAGATTCATTGTCAAGTTAAACCGGCGTACCGATCAGATCTCAATCCCCAGCCAGACGCGGACGAGACAGCCGATTCCGAAACTGACGGCCGCCACACCGAGGCTCACGCCTGCCATTTCCAGAAAACGCAGCCGGAAGGATTCGTCTCTGGCCACTGAAAGATAAAAGTTGAACACGGCGATGATCAGGAGCGCGGCAGCCAAAGCGAGAGCCAGGGAAAACAGGGGCCGGTCCAGAGTCAGAAAAGGGAGGATCAGCACGGCCACCGTGACCAGGTAGGCAACTCCCGTATAGAGGGAGGATTTGAGCGGATCCCTGCCGGAGTTCTTTTCCGTTCTCGTGGACAGATATTCCGAGGCGCCCATGGAAAGGGCTGCCGCAAATCCGACGATCAGGCCGGTCAGCGCGATCAGCCGCGAATTCCCGAGCGCCAGGGTCAACCCGGCCAGGCTGCCGGTCAATTCCACCAGGGCATCGTTCAATCCCAGCACAACCGATCCCATGTATTTCAGCCGTTCTTCATCCAGCAAGCCGATCAGGGCGGCCTCATGTTCGTTTTCATCCTTCATGATGCTGTCGATACCGGCTACGATGCCTGCAAGACGCTCATAGGCTTCCTGCGTGCTGTCTTCTCCCCTCTCCATCAGCCTGATGGAAAACGTGAAACCGAAAATCCGGCCGGCCCAATAGTAAAACCAGATTTTTAATCGGTCCGGCCCCACCTCGCGATGCGTGAGATTCTTCCACACGAAGGCGTGACGGCGTTCGTCCTCCGATATATCCAGCAGGATTTGACGGTTCTTCGGATTTTTCACGGAATCCGCCAGACGTTTGTAGATGTGATGCTCTGTGATTTCGTTCCGCTGGAAGACCAGCATCTGCCGTTTCGTAGCAACGGTCACTGCCACTTCGATTTCTCCCCTGATGCTTTTTACGCGCAGACAGACAAGGCGAAATCGCCGCGCCGTCCGGAAATCATCTCCTGCCGGACAACATGTCGCTCAGTCTTTTCCAGACCTGCCGGATGTCCTCTCCAGCCGCGGATTCGATCTCCACAACCGCCCGCTCCTGCATCTGCGCCGTTGTGACGGCCGGATCGTAGCGGATGCGGCCCGCAGTCACGGCCCCGGCCTCTTCGGCCTTCTTCTCAATGCGCTCCGTCAGATCCCGATTGATGTCCCATTTGTTCACGGCCACCGCAGCCGGTATCCCGAAATGCCGCGCCAGGGAAAGGACGCGGTCCAGATCATGTTCGCCGGACACGGTCGGTTCGGTCACGGCGAGCACCCGGGATGCCCCTGTCAATGAAGCGATCACCGGGCAGCCGATCCCCGG
>JAFGEX010000123.1 GCA_016931355.1 bacterium | reverse complement strand
TCATGCCGTAATAGGATCCGCGTTCCATAAACTCGAAGAAAATGGTCAGCCAGAACTGGCCCGGGAATCTGATGCGTTTCGTTTTTCCGGTCATTTGGATTTTCCCATCATGCTGTGAATCGTGCGAGCCAGTCTCGTGATCCCCTCTTCTATCGTCTTTTCGTCTTCATGGCAGAACGAAATCCTCATGGATGCGTCTGCCGACTGGTCCGGCGAAGAGGCGTTCCCGATGACGTACACCACTTTCTGTTCGATCGCCTTCGGCAGCATTTTCAGGGCGCTGAGCGGGCCCGGAAGTGTGAGCCAGATGTAAAAACCGCCTTCCGGTTTCGTCCAGGTCACGCCCCCGGGCATGGATTCCTTCAGGGCGGCCAGCATGGCTTCGCAGCGTCCGGCATAAATGCCCCGGAGATTCCCGATATGGCGGTCCAGAAATCCCGAACTGCAAAGCCTGTCCGCCATGGCCTGGATGAGGGGATTGGTGCACACGTCCATCATCTGCCTGGCCATGTCAAATCGTTCGATGAGCTGCGGCGTAGAAGCCAGCCATCCGAGCCGTATGCCCGGAGAGATGATCTTGGAGAAGGAGCCTGCATAGATGACCCGGCTGTCCGTGTCCAACGCCTTCAGAGGCCGGACCCGGTCCCGCGGCCCTTTAAAAAACAGCTCCCCGTAAGGATCATCCTCGAGGACGAGGAAATCGTATTTGCGGGCGATTTGGAGTATTTCCGGCCTGCGTTCCGGAGCCAGTGAAAGGCCGGTCGGATTCTGAAAATTGGTGATGATGTAGAGAAATTTGATTTTCTCGCCCCGGTTCATGCAATCTTGTGCGGCTTTTTCCAGTTTCGCAGGCATCAATCCCTCGCTGTCCATCGGAATGCCGACCAGTTTTGCCCTGGCGTTCCGGAAAACGCCGAGCGCTCCGACGAAGGTCGGATTCTCCATCAGAATGACGTCGCCCGGATCGATCAGGACCTGCGTGACAATGTTGATCCCCTGCTGGCCGCCGTTCGTGATCAGGATTTCCTCGCCGGAAACGCGGATGCCGTGCCGGCTCATCAGGTATCCGGCAGCCTGCACGCCTTCCGCGGTTCCCCTGGAAGGCCCGTACTGAAGGAGCAGCTCTCCGCGTTCGCTGAGCAGTTCGAAATAGGCTTCTGCGACCTGCTGCGCCGGAAAGGAATCAGGATCCGGCATGCCGCCTGCGAAGGAGATTACGTTCGGCTGCATGGACACTTCGAAAAGACGCCTGATTTCCGATCCCTGGAGATTTTTCCCCACAAGGGACAGTTTGCTGGTGATATCCTTCACGACGGTTCCCCCGATTTGAAACTCCCCGGCAGACCGCTGCCGGGGAATCTTCGATCTAACAGAAAAAAGACACCGGCATTCACCCGTTTACACCACGGTAAGCCGCGCGGAATAAACCCGCTGACCCATTGAAGCTCCCCGCTGCAAGCTGCCGGGGAATCTTCGATCTGCAAGGTAAAAACTTTTTTTTGCGCTCGCAATCCTCGGGGCAAACACCGGGATCAGCACCCGTCGCCGGATTCAAGGACATGACAGGGCCCATCAGGCGGCGGCTCCGCAACGCCCTGCCTTTCAATATTCAAGAATTTCCTGACAGATGCAAATGATTTTTTTTCAGGTGGGGGTCAGGACTCCGGGGTGGGAGAGGCGGAAGATTGAAAAAGGTCTTCGAGAGTCTCCTTTTTCCTGTAGACGATGCCCTGGAAACTCGCCAGCGCATGACCGGAGTCATCGGTGACCGTGATTTGATAATGGCCGAGCCTGGATCCCACGGATATTTCCCGGGCTTCTGCGAAAAGGATGCCCCCCTTCGCAGCCTGGATATAGGAGATGGCCGCCTGGATCAGCACCGCAACCTGTCCGCGTGAATTCGATGCAGCTGCGATGGCCATGTCGGCCAGTGTGAAAAGGGCGCCCCCGTGTACGGTATCGACGATGTTGAGATGATGATCCTTCACCTGCATCCGGACCTTGGCCCTGCCTTCGCCGATCTCCACGATCTCGATTCCCACGTACCGGCCGAACCGGTCACGCTGTTTTAGAATTGTCCTGGCGTCTTCCGGGTTGTTTTTCATGCCCTGTTCACCGGTTTTTCAGATGCCTGCGCATGTCCAGCACATGCGCGGCCTTTCCCTCAGTCCGCTGCAGGGTCTTGGGCTCAACGAGCTTGATTTTTGCGGACAGGCCCAGCGCGTTTTTCATGTTGCGAGCGATCCTGGCCGCCAGCTCGTTCATGACGCGCATCTCATCCGAGAAAAAGGCGTCCTTGATCTCCACATGGACTTCAAGCTCGTCCAGGGCGCCTTCCCGGGTGATGACCAGCTGGTAATGGGGATCCGTCTCCTCCATCTGCATGAGTACGGTTTCGATCTGGGACGGAAAGACGTTGACGCCGCGTATGATCAACATGTCGTCCGTGCGTCCGGAAGGCTTGCTCATGCGCCTGGAACTGCGGCCGCAGGCGCACGGTTCGGAAATGATCCGGGTGATGTCCCGGGTCCGGTAGCGGATCACGGGAACCGCCTCCTTGGTCAGGGTGGTGATGACCAGTTCCCCGGTTTCGCCCGGAGGAAGAACCTTTCCGGTATCCGGATCGATGATCTCGAACAGAAAATGATCCTCGGCCAGATGCATGCCCTTCTGCTCCAGGCATTCATATGAAACCCCCGGTCCCATGACCTCGGACAGCCCGTAATTATCCGTGGCCTGTATGCCGAGCCTTTTTTCGATCTGGCGCCGCATGCTCTCGGTCCACGGCTCGCCCCCGAACAGTCCGAAACGGAGTTTCAAATCGTCCTTCGAAATGCCGGCCTCCTCTATGGACTCTGCGAGGAACAGGGAATAGCTGGGCGTACAGACCAGGGCCGTGGTTCCGAAATCCTTCATGATCATGATTTGGCGGTTGGTGTTTCCAGAGGATACGGGCACCACCGCGGCGCCGATTTTTTCCGCTCCGTAGTGCAGGCCGAAACCGCCTGTGAACATGCCGTATCCGAACGAAATCTGGATGATGTCCTCCTGTGAAACACCCCCTGCATAGAGCAGCCTGGCGATCAATTCGGACCAGATGTCCAGATCCTTCCGGGTGTAACCCACGACCGTCGGCTTTCCTGTTGTCCCGGACGAGGAATGAAGCCGGACGACATCCTTGAGCGGGACCGCAAAAAAACCGTACGGGTAACCCTCCTGGAGATCCTGTTTGGTCGTGAAGGGGATGCCCAGTATGTCCGGCAAGGATCTGATGTCGTCCGGGCTGATCCCCTCCTTTGAAAACAGTTTCCTGTAGAAGGGGACATGCAGGGCCGCATAACCCATGGTGTCCCGGAGGCGCTGCAGTTGAAGGGCTTCAAGCTCCGGCCTGGCCATTTTTTCGGCCGCAGGATTCCAGATGTGGTTTTTTTTCTTCTGCGTCATTTCCCGTCCGTTTCGCGTTGAACGTTCAAGGGCCTTTGTCAGGCCGGAGGCCGTTTACGGGTACCCGTACACCGGAACCGCCGGCCTTCCGGATGAAGGGATGAGCCGCAGCAAAGCCCTGCGCGGCTCAAGGCCGGATCACAGGGAGTAAACCTCTTCAGCCTTGAGGAGATGTTTGCCCGCATCCTGGAGGCATTTGACGGCTTTGGCAGCCGATTCCACGCGTATGACCATGAGCGCCTTGTCCTGGTTTTTTCTCTCAAAGAAGCCGTACATGTACTCGATGCTGATGCCGGCCCTGCCCAGGACGCTGAGGATGTCGTGAAGCCCTCCCGGGTGATCCTCGATTTCCACGGTGATCACTTCGTTTTCACGCACCGTGAAATGCTCACGCCGCAGGATGGCGATGGCGTTGTCCGGGTCGTTGACGATGAGGCGCAGGATGCCGAAATCCGATGTATCCGCAAGCGAGAGCGCCCGGATGTTGATCTTTTCCTTTGCCAGGATGCCGGTGATCTCCTCCAGCCTTCCGGCCCGGTTCTCCAGGAAAACCGATATTTGTCTTGCCTGCATGCTTTTCCTCCCTGTACGGCGACATTTAAATTTTCCTTGTGTCGATGACCCGCTTGGCCTTTCCCTCGCTGCGGGTGATGGAGCGCGGCTCAACGAGCTTCACCCGGACCTGGATGCCGAGAACGGCCTCGATTTCCCTCCGGATGCGCTGCTCCAGCGCCTCCAGGACGCGGATCTCATCCGAAAAGAAACTTTCCTCCACCTCGACCTGCACCTCCAGTTCATCCAGGGCTCCTTCCCGGCTCACCACGAGCTGATAATGGGGCGCGATTTCTTCGATATCCAGAAGCACGGTTTCGATTTGCGACGGAAAAACGTTCACGCCCCGG
>JAFGEX010000122.1 GCA_016931355.1 bacterium | reverse complement strand
AGGTGTACCCGGGGCCGGACAACCAGGGAACCGATCCGCATCGCCCGTCGTTTTCCCATTACGGGCTCTTTATGGATCCTCCCAAATCCACATTCTTCCAGATCAGGGAAATCGTGAGGCCTGTGTTGTATTGTTCCCGGAGTGGATCCCGGGGTCGCCCCTGAAAAAAAGGAGCAGCCCATGTTTCAACTGAACCTGAAAGACTCCCTCGGCATCCGCGTATTCCTGATCGCATTCATCATTCTGGTCCTGCTGATCCCTGTTCTCCGCATCCAATCCCTGATCCGCGAGCGGCAGATCCGGAGGAATCAGGCCGTACTGGAGGTTTCCGATAAGTGGGGGGACCGGCAGGTTCTGACCGGGCCGGTGCTGAACCTGCCCTACCGGACATGGATCGAAGATGGAGAAGGGATCAGACGCGAGGAGATTGAATACATCCATTTTCTGCCGGAAGAGCTGAATGTGCAGGGCAGTCTGCAGCCGACCGTGCGTTACCGGGGTATTTACGAGGTGATCCTGTATTCATCGGATCTGGAGATCAGCGGTCATTTCCCTGCACTCGATCTTGCGGCAACCGGGATCCATGAGGACCGGGTGATCCGGCGGGATGCCGATCTTTCCTTCGGCATCAGGGACATGAAGGGGATTCGGGACGTCATCCGGATTCAATGGGACGATGCGGAACAGGAGGCCAATCCGGGTGTTTCCAGAACGGATGCGTTTTCATCCGGCATACAGACCCGGATACCCCTGGACCGGCCGGACCGGCCTCATCCGTTTTCCATGAAATTGCGTCTGAACGGAAGCGAAAGCCTCGGCTTTATTCCGGCAGGTAAAATCACGAACGTTCGACTGAATTCAGAATGGAGCAATCCGAGTTTTACAGGCGCCTTTCTGCCCGAAACCCGGGAGATCGGGCAGGAGGGATTTTCCGCGACCTGGAAGATCCTTCATCTGAACCGCAACTTCCCCCAGGTCTGGACCGGCGAACAGCATTCCCTTTCCGAATCCGTTTTCGGCGTCAAACTGCTCATGCGGGTGGATGAATACCAGAAAAACATGCGAACCTCCAAATACGCGATCCTGTTTATCGGCCTGACGTTCCTCGCCTTGTTCATCATCGAACTGCTCTCCGGTAAGGCGGTTCATCCGGTTCAATACCTCCTGGTCGGTTTGGGTCTGGCGCTTTTCTATTCCCTGCTCCTTTCCTTATCCGAACAGATCCGGTTCCCGTACGCGTACGGGATCGCCAGCCTCGGCATGATACTCCTGATCACCTGTTATGCGAAGAGCGTTTTCAGAGAAAACCGTCTTGTGTTCTGGGTTTCGGGCATCCTGGCCCTTCTTTACATCTATTTTTACGTGATCCTCCAGCTCCAGGACCTTGCCCTGCTCATCGGCAGCCTGGGCCTGTTCCTCATCCTGGCAGTTGTGATGTTCCTGACCAAAGGCGTGGATTGGTTCGAGGCGTTTAAAACCAGGTAAATGGACGGCGATCTTCCGATGCAAAAGAATGGCCCATGGCAATGAAGCCACGAGCCATCGGGGAGTCTGAGCCGATCCCCGGGTGGACCCCGGGGTCGGCTCAAATAAAAACCGGCTTCATCCTCGTCCGGAATGAAGCCGGTTTGATCATTGAAGGGAGGGACTGAAAAGCATCCCTCCGCCGAGAGAGGGCTATTTCTTCTCCACCTTCACTTCCACTTCCTTTTCATCGGCGCTCTTGCAGGGAGCTGCGCACGGAGCGTCCGCGTCCCCGCGTTCATGCCAAAGCATCAGCCTGTCGCCGCGTCCCATTCCCCGGCCGGGCCGCATCCCCATGCCGCAGCCGGATCCCATGCCCATGCCTTCGCATGCGCCGCCGCCTTTCCCGCAACCGCGGCATTTGTCGAACTCCAGGCGCTGCTCGGGAGTTAAAAGAGCCCGGATTTTCAGCTGATTCTGGACCTTCATTTTGTGAACCTGAAGCCTCAGCATGCCGATTTCATCGATTTTCCTGTCCACTGCGCCGGCATCGGGCTTGTCCGCAATGAGCATTTTTTGAAGTTCCGCCTGCTTGATTTCGATATCGGCCTGAATCGGCATGATCTGTTTTTCAAGTGCCGTCTTGAGTTCCTGAATCTTGTGCTGCTGTTCTTCCGTCAGGTTTTCCGAACAGCACTGATGCATGCCCCGGCCTTCCCTGATGACGATCTTCTTCTCGATCTTCTGTGCCGAGACAACCGCTGCTGCAAGAAAAAGAGCGGAAAAAAGAATGTTGAAAGATGCGCGTTTCATGAATCATTCCTCCTTGGATTGTGTCTGGATTTCAATCTCCTCCACGCCGCATGTATCCTTCCTGATGATTTTCACATGCCGGCGGCTCCCCCCGGGGAAACCTGGCGTGGGACGGCATTGTTCAACCATACGCTGTATGATGAATTGGAGATAACGCTCGCGCCGTTCCGGATCCAGCGCTGCCTTCTCCCTGAGAAGCTGACGGACCACCTCCTTTTCGATGCGCGTCTGCAGAGATCCGATTTTTTCGACATGCCGGTCAATGGCCGATGTGTCCGGTTTTTCCTCTAGTATCAGATCGCCCAGCTCCCTGCGGGCTTCCCGAAGGTCCTTCTGGATGCCTTCCATGCGCGGTTTGAAAAGTTTTCTGTGCGAATGCAGCCTCATTTCATCCCCGGGTTTGAAATGGAACTCCCCCTCACGGCCTTTCCACTCAAACCTTGAAATGCGTTCAAAGGAACGGGACGGCCGTTGTCTTCTCTCCCATATCCGCCTTGCCACAATCCCGAGGAAAACCAGATTCAAGGCTGTGGAAACGATGAGGGCGATCACGATCCAGCGCTGCTTCATGGCTGATCCCCCTCCCCGTCGGTCAGATTGACCGCCAGGGTGAAATACGCCTCGCTGATCGAAGCCTCCGGGAAATCATCGAAGCTTTGAAGATAAAGGGACCGGGCCATGGCATCCTCGGTCGAGGAGGTTGTCTGTGCCCCGTTGAAAAGGCTGCCTGAAAAACTTCCGATGATAAATCCCACGACCAGCGCGGAAACCATGTACAGAGGCACCAGGAATCTGCGGACCCGGGGATGCCGGTCTGCCGCATGATCCTGCGCGAGCCGGGCCGCCAGCCTCGTGGTGAAAAAAGGTTCGGGCGCGGCATCCGGGAGCAGGCCGAGCAGGTCCGTGACCTGCCTCATTTCCCGCCTTACAGCCCCGCAGTCCGGGCAGATGCGGAGATGGCTTTCGATTTCCGCAGCCTCGTCCGGCCCGGCCCGGCCGTCCATGAACGCGGACAGCCTATATTTGATGTCTTTGCATTTCATCTGCATCGCCTTCCGATAGGTGTAACACCCGCTTCCGGGAAAACTTGCTCTAAGCCAGCAGGGATTTCAATTTTTTTCTCAGGGTCTGCCGCGCCCGGAAAAGCATGGATTCCACGGACGCTTCGGAGCATTGCATGACCTTCGCAATTTCCGAATAGGACAGTTCCTGGTATCTTCTGAGTATCAGGGCCGTGCGCTGGGCCTCCGGCAGTTCATCCACCGCCTTGCGCACAGCCTGTTCCTTTTCCTTCTGCTCAAGGAGGCGGTCCGGAGAATCCGAAACAAGGGAACCGACCGGAGCGGCATGCTCCAGGGAAGTCCAGTTCCGCCGCTTCCGGTCCCGGATGCGGTTGAGGCAGAGCCGCACCGCGATCCTGTAGAGGAATGTGAACAGCTTCCCCTCCTGCCTGTAACCGGCGCCGGTCCGGTGCAGGCGGATGAAAACATCCTGGCAGATCTCCTCCGCGTCCTCCCGGTTGCCGAGAAAGCGGAAACAGAGCCGGTAAACCTGCGGATACTGGATGTCCACGATTTGGCGAAACGCTTCAGGATCTCCGCTCCTGAAGCGTTCGATAAGCCTGGATTCGTCCATCAGTTCCCTTTGAGTTCGATGCGCATCACGGTTCCCGTGCCCGGATGCGTTTCCTGAATAAGCAGTCTGCCGCCGTGATAGTCCTCGATGATGCGCCTGGCCAGGGACAGGCCCAGGCCCCATCCCCGTTTCTTGGTGGTGTATCCGGGCTTGAAGGCCCTCTTCCGAGTCCGTTCATCCATGCCGCGGCCGTTGTCCGCGATTTCAATGCGGATCTTCCGGCCGGCGGCCCCGGAAAGCCGGATTTCCAGTTTTCCATCCTCCTTGTCCATGGCATCGAGCGCGTTCTTCATGATGTTCTCAACCGCCCATTGGAAGAGCTCCGGATTCAGGTCGGCCATGGGCACTTCCGCATATTTTTCAGAGAGAGACACCTTCTTGCCCACCTGCGGGATGCGCCTGCCGATGTACCGGGCCACTTCCTCCAGCACGAGCCTCAGTGCGGTTTTTTTAAGATCCGGTCTTGATCCGATCTGGGAAAACCGTTGCGTGACCTGCCGCAGCCTCAGCAGGTCTTTTTCCATCTCAGCGGTCATGTCCTTTGCCGGGAGCGGATTGGCCCGCATCATCTCGACCCATCCCATGAGCGAGGAAATCGGGGTGCCCAGCTGATGGGCGGTCTCCTTGGCCATGCCGACCCAGATGTACCGCTCCTCGCTCTTCTTGATATGGGCCGAACCCAGCAGCCCCACAAGAACCAAAAGCCCGATCAGGCCGACCTGCACATACGGCAGCAACCGGAGCTGGTCGATCAGCCTGCTGTCCCCGTAGTACAGATATCCGAGGAGGATGTTCCGGTAGCGCACCGGAACAGGGTCAATTTCCCGGTCCATTTTCTCGATCATGCGTGCGAGCCTGTGCCTGGCCACGGCAGAAGTGTCCGGTCCGGGAAGGACGATGCCCTTGTAGGAGACCGCGACCGTGTCCGGACCCGTCAGGATGAGGGGGAACGAGGTCTTGCTGATGACCTGGTCGAACAGGAAGCTGAGATCAGCCGGGGAATCCGTTTCCGCGGCCATGGCGTACATCTGGGCGTAAAACAGCACATGCTCCCGGGCCTCGTCCCGGAGCTGGTCCACAATGCGCTGGATGTAGAGATGGAGGGCCAGCCCGACGGCCATGACCAGGATGAAGAGCAGGCCCTTGTATCCGCCGAAAAACCGCATCCACGCGGATTTCATGATTGTGCGCTCTCCTCCTCGTCCGTTTCTGCGGTGGCGGGCTGCACGGCTGTCGGTCCGGATTTTTTCCGGCCTGACAGGGAGCCCCAAACACAGAATCCGGCGAGAATCACGAAAGACGCCAGGCTGACCGCCAATCCGGACTTGAAGGATTCCGGCTTGAAATCAAACCGGATCCGGTGGCTGCCCGGCTCTAGAAAAACAGAACGAAGCACATAATCGGTCTTGAATATTTCTGTTTTCTTCCCGTCCACGGTCGCCTTCCATCCGGCCGGGTAGTATATCTCGCTGACCGTCATCAGGCACGGCGTCCGGATCTGCGCTTCAATCTCCATGTGATGGATGCCGCGCGAAACAAGGGACGCCTGGTTTTCGTCCGAAGCCTGAATGGCGAAAGGCGGGGCTTTCTCCAGAACAGCCGTGACCGCAGGATCGAAACCGGGGCTCTTCATGAAAGACAGAA
The DNA here is from genome assembly GCA_016931355.1 of bacterium. Lineage (GTDB taxonomy): Bacteria > Zhuqueibacterota > QNDG01 > QNDG01 > JABMRT01 > JAFGEX01. The sequence continues at coordinate 480 of JAFGEX010000122.1, read as the reverse complement.
TCGCATCCCTGCCCTCAGCCAGGCGCACCTCCCGCGGAAAAAAGATCCGGTCGAGCGGATTTTTCAACTCAAAAACGAAATTCCCGCCGCGTGTCCTGGGAGACAGGACGACGTTCATCGATGTGTCCGGGAGCGGGTACGGGCTGAGGATATAACGGACATTGAGCAGCCTGAGGAAAATATGGTCGACCGCGATGGCTTCGGGCCGGACCTCCTCCGGCTTGATGAAACGGTACTGGCTGTTCACGTATTTCTGGATGAATCCGCGGGGCATGTCAAAGGCTTCGAGCAGATCGCGGTAGATCCGGAGCTTGGCAGCGGAATAGCCGTCCGCGTTCTCGATGAAATGATAGGCATACCAGTTGGCGGGCCGCTGTTCAGCCGCAGGCAGGATGCGGAACGGTTCCTTCCGGGATTTCAAAAACTGGACATCCGGCGTCTGCGCAAAGAAGTCCTTTGCATCCTCCGCCGGACGCGTGT
>JAFGEX010000121.1 GCA_016931355.1 bacterium | reverse complement strand
CGGATGGGATTTCGGGGACGACGACAATGACGTCAATCCGGATCCCCAGGGTGCAGACAGCGACAAATGGCATGGAACCGGCGTGGCAGGCATTGCGGGTGCATCCACAGGGAACGGCGTCGGAATAGCCGGCCTGGCCATGAACGCCAGGATCATGCCCGTCAAAACGGCCTCAGACGAGGATCCTAGAGCCTTATTTGCGGGCCTTGAAGGAATCGTCTATGCTTCCGAGAACGGGGCCGATATCATCAATTGCAGCTGGGGCAATAACAACAATTCTGCCCTGGGAAGGGAAGTGATCGCGCATGCATGCAGCCTGGGATGCCTGATCGTGGCCGCTGCGGGCAACGAAGCGGGCGATACGAATCTCTATCCGGCGGCCTATGCGGGGGTGCTGTCGGTCACAGCCACGGATGAAACCGATCGAAAGACGGGATTCGCCAATTGGGGATATTCGGTGGATGTCTCCGCACCTGGATCCGATATGCTCGTGATCTGGGGGGAGACGCAGTATATGGAGTGGGACGGGACCTCTCTCTCATCGCCTGTTGCCGCAGGAATTGCCGCCCTGGTGAAGGGCGTGCATCCGGACTGGACAGGCCTTCAGGTCGGGGAACAGATTCGAATCTCTTCTGATGATGTGGATGGGAGGAATCCCGTGTTTCGCGGCAAGATCGGGACCGGCAGGGTCAACGCGCACCGTGCCATGACTCTTGCCTCTCCGTCCATCCGAATCGAACAGGTGGAGGTGCGGGAATCTTCCGGCGGAAACGGCAACGGCATTCTGGATCCCGGAGAGACTGCGGAACTTTTTTTCCAGGCGGTCAACTATCTGGAGAGGGCTGAGGACATCCTGATTTCATTCTCGAGCGCAAGCCCCTATTTGTCCTTTGAAAACCCCCTGTACCGGATCACCCGTTTGAACACGCTCGAGGAAACGGCCAATACGACTGCACCGGTCCGGATGCAGATCAGCCTCTTCGCCCCCAGGGGCTTGACCGTGGATGTCAAGGCAGACGTATCCTCCGCAGAGGGATTCCAGGGCGAGGAGCATTTCGAAGTCGAAATCGCGCCCCTGTACGGAGCCCTGGGCAATGACCGGATCAGCCTGACCCTGAGCTCGACCGGAAGGCTCGGGTATGTCGATTATCCGGAGAATCTGAAGGGCGGGGGATTCGTCTTTCAGCCGGCAGGCAACATGCTGTTCGAGGGCGCGTTCATGGCAGGCACCGGATCCGACCGCGTCTCCAATGTGGCCAGGGGGGAGGACCAGGAATATCAGGACGACGATTTCAGGGCCATGCCGGGCGGCGAGCTCGTCATCCGGAGACCCGGCGCAGTGTCGGATGAAACGGGCATCAGCGTTTTTTCCGACTCAGCCGGTTTCAATCCCCTCGGACTCAAGGTGACGCAGACGTCCCATTTGTTCGACGACGGGGATCTGCGGGACTGTGTCCTGCTATCCTACGAACTGGAGAATCTGGGGACGGATCCGATACAGGGCCTGTGCGTGGGCCTTTTCCTGGATTGGGATATAGACGATGCAGGGAGGAACAAACCCGGATATGATGCCGCCATGGACCTGGGGTTTGTTTACAGCCCGGAAGCGGGTCTTTACGCGGGTGTGACGGTTTTCAGCGGGGATGCCGGCCGTTCCGCAGTCGCCCTGAACAATCCCAGGGACATTTACGACGGCTACACCCGGGCGGAGAAGTGGGCGCATCTGTCCGGAGGCCTGCAGCCTGTGACAGATACACAGGCGGATGACTATTCCTATGTCCATGCGGCAGGACCCATGGATATCGCAAAGGGGGATACGGTGCGGATCGGCTTCGCCATGCTGGCAGGTGAAAGCCTTCCGGGGATCCGGCAGACAGCAGCGGCCGCGCGGGAGAAGTGGGACTCCTGGTTCGGTTCAGCAGAATCCGGCCTGCCGGAGTATTTCAGGCTTTATCCCGTTGCCCCCAATCCGTTCAATCTCCAGACGCGCATCGTATATGACCTGCCGCAGGACCTCCCGGTTGCGATTTTTGTTTACGACATTTCAGGCAGGATGAAGAAGAAACTGATCGATGAGGATCAAAAGGCGGGCAGGCACCAACTGATATGGGACGGCAGTTCGGATGACGGGAACCTGTCCAGCGGGCTTTATGTGCTGGTCATCCAGGCGGGCCGTTTCCGCGATGCCATGAAAATGATTCTGATTCGATGAGATTTTAAGCTGGGAAGCCGTGTCAGCAGGCCGGTTTCGATTTTTTTGCTGGCAATTGTAAGAAAATTGTATTAAATATCGGACGGTTGTTTTCAGCGGATTTCGGATGGCACGATACAAGGTCATACCCACCAAGACGAACCTGGCGCGGCTGAGGCGCGATTTGTCCTTCGCGCGGGAAGGCTACGAGCTTCTGGAGCAGAAACGCCAGATTCTCGTCGTGGAATTAATGGCGCTGATGGACAAGGTGGCGGACGCACAGGACCAGGCGGAAAGGGAGCTCAAGAACGGTTATCAGGCCCTGCAGGAGGCCGTACTGGCCATGGGGCGCAGGAATCTGGCTCAGATTACGCCCGCTGTCAACATCCAGGTTGATATGACGATCAACGTCCGCAGGGTCATGGGCGTGAATATCCCGAAAGTGGATTTAAGCCTGACGGATCACGCCCCTTACTTCAGCCCGGTTTCCACTTCCTTCTGGGCCGACGAGACCGTATTCCGATTCAAGCACGTCCTGGAGGCCCTGGGAAAGCTGGCCGAGCTGCGCATCTCGCTCATGCGCGTGGCTCAGGAGGTTCAGAAAACCGTTCGAAGGGTCAATGCCCTTGACAAGATCGCCATTCCCGATTTCCGGGAATCCATCAAATACATAGAGGACACGCTCGAGGAGAGCGAGCGGGGTACTTTTGCCACGCTGAAAATCGTCAAGGAACGGCTGGAAAAAGCAAAGGGGTGATCTATGGCCATTGATGGATTAACTCGCAATGTGCTGGTCTATGTGGACGGTTCGGAGGAATGCATCGCAGCCGCGCAAGCCGCCGTCATCATGGCCAAAAAACTCGGCGCCAATCTCCATGCCTTGTATGTTGTGAATGTCAGCCTGCTGGAGGAACTGCTCAAGGCGCGCATCCTGGTCAAACTCGAGGAGATGGACTATCGCCAGGATCTGGAAAGGGACGGCAGACGGTACCTCCATTATGTGGCCGAGCTGGCCAAGAAGAAGGGCGTGGAGATGCATACCGAGCTGGTCAAGGGCGTGGGCAACCGGGAAGTCGTCAAGTACGTGCAGGAAAAGGGCATCGACCTGCTTTTCATGGGAGAATTTGAGACCATGCACGCGACCAAGGACACCCATTTTGATGAACAGGCCTGGATCTTCAAGAAGGCCGAATGTTCGATCATGATTGTGAAACGGCCCGATCATGTCGAGCGCGTTTACAATGCGCTGGATTAGACGGGCAATCCTGTAGGAGGTTTCATCCATGCGGATTTCAGATTTTTTGAGCGAATCGGTCATCACCATCAGCATCCCCGGCAAAGAGAAAACCGCGCTCATCGAACAATTGCTGGACCTTGCCTTTCGCACCGGGAAGATCAGCAACCGGGATGCGGCTTTGAAAGCCCTGCTGGACCGTGAAAAACTCATGAGCACCGGCCTGGAAAACGGCATTGCGGTCCCCCATGCCAAGACCGGCGCGGTGAAAGATATATCCATGGCTCTCGGAATATGCCGGGAAGGCATCGATTTCCAGTCCGCAGACGGAAAGCCCTCGCAGCTTTTCTTCCTGCTGCTGGCACCGGAGAATGCGGCGGGCCCCAATGTCCAGGTTCTGGCGCAGATCGCCAGGCTCACCAATCTCGAATCCTTCCGCAGGGAATTGATAGAGGCGCGCAGTCCGGCTGCAGCGCTGGAAATCATACGCAAGGCGGAGTATTGACGAATTTCAAGAAGCCTCGCAACGGAAGCAAGTCCATTTGCGCGCGCCGCAAATGGACTTTTAGCTTTAAAGGGGGCATCCTGTCGGCAAGCCTGCTTCTGGCCGTAGCCGGGCTGCCGCCTGCCGTTTCCCCGGGCAACGCTCTGTTGTTCAGGGGCCGGGGCCGAGTCGAAATCCCGCTGCATGCCGGGATCCGGTTCGGCGAGCGGTTCACTGTTGAATTGCGTTTCCTGGCCCTGGATGAGGGACCGTCCAGTCTCGCGAATGACTGGACGCCGAACCTTTTCGGAAAACCGCAGGGGTGGCTCCTGGATCTGGGACGCATCGGCCCGCTGGGCGAGCCCATGTCCGGATCCGAATCGCGCGATCCGGTTGATGCGGATCCTGCTTCCGGCGCGGTCCGTTTTGCCGGCGCCTTCAGCAGGGAAGACGGCGTGAACGGATGGGGCGGCACGTTCATGGAATCAGCCGTGAACAGCGGGGATTGGACTCATCTGGCCCTTGTGTTCAACGGCGTGAGCCGGGAGGTCCTCTTTTACCTGAACGGCTCCGAGATTCACAGGGGATGGTCTGGCGCTTTCCTGGAGGACATCCATGCTCCTGAGAAAATACTGCGATTGGGAGGCATGCATCCGCTGGTGGATTCAACGCTCGGATTCGCAGGCGCCATAGACGAATGCCGCATCTGGAATAGGATCCGCACGCACGAACAGATCCGCAAGTTCATGGCCGGAATCCTCCCCGAAAACACAATGACTGTTCCGGACAGCGGTCTGCTGGCCTGCTTTTGCTTCGACAGCCTTGAGAATCTGGGCGTCGGGAACGACGGCCTGGCGGATGACTGCAGGGATTTGTCTTTCTGGGCAAATCATGGAGACATACAGGGCGAGGCGATTCTTGTGGATTCCCTTCTGTCGCCGGTCACATCCGGGATCCGGAATCCCGGCAGCCCGGATCCCGGGCTTGTGTTTCAGCATTTTCCCAACCCGTTCAATTCAACCTCGGATATCCGGATCCATCTGCCACGCAGCGGATTCTGCACGCTCGTCATTTATGATGTAAAAGGCGTGTTGATCAGGACTTTGTTTTCAGGGATTCTGAATTCCGGTGAAAACCGCATCAGCTGGGATGCGGGTGAGCTTCCAAGCGGCGTGTACCTGGCCTCTCTCACAACACCCTGGTCCCATGGGATGCGCAGGTGTCTTATACTGCGCTGAAGTCCGGATATCGTTTTTTTTATGTGCCATCCTTATTCCTGGAATGACAATTGCGGATTTTTTTAATAGGGGCACATGCGATTGCCCTTTTTTGATGAAACGAAGGAGAAATGCTTTCTTCTGAAGCGCTTGGTATGTATTTAATCTAATAATAAACAATAGATTGGATCGGCATTGTATCCAAGGAAGCCGTTGAAATTCCGGGTGATTGCAGGATTTTTCCTGATTCTTGCAGGATATCCGCTAAGCACGAAGGCTGACGGCAATGCTTTTTCCGTCCAATCAATGGATGATTTCAGTGCGAGGCCTGGATCGCCTGCCGTTGCTTTCAGCATGCCTTCCGCTCCCATTCAGGCAGATCCCCCAGACTGGCTTGTGCTTCTGGCGGACGATCTGATACGCAGAGTTCCTTCACCGGCCTCCTGGGCCTGGGATTGGGGCGAGGGCGTGATGCTCTTCGGGCTTTGGAAGGCCTACGAATCGACTTCGAAGTCATCCTATTTCAATTACATCCGGTCCTATGCAGACCGGTATGTGGATGCTGAAGGGAACATCTCCGCCCACATCAGCAACAGCGCTTATGTGAATCATGTGGCCCCAGGGATTCTTCTCATACACCTGTATCAGGAAACCGGCGATGCCCGGTATCTGAAGGCAGCCAATACCATTGCGGATTATGTCATGAATCAGGTGATCAGGACGTCGAACAGCGCCCTGGCGCATACCAACACAGATGAGCTTTGGATCGACACGCTTTTCATGGCCTGCGTGTTCCTCGCCAGAATGGGCGCGCTGACGGGCGATGCGGCCTTTTTCGATGAGGCGGTGCTTCAGATTTTTGCACATGCGGAAAAGATGTACGATGAGACGGCCCATCTGTTTTATCACGGATGGGACGAGAATGGATCTGCTGCCTGGTCCGATCCGGTCACGCACCGGTCGCCCTGTTTCTGGTCCCGCGGGAACGGCTGGGCCGCTGCAGCCATCATGGAAGTCCTGGAATGGCTGCCGGACACGCACGGGAGGAAAAACGACCTGGAGTCCCTCGCAGGGGAATTTCTGTCGGCAGCCGCGGCATTGCAGCATCCTGCGAGCGGCCTGTGGTACACGGTCATGGACCAGGCAGGCCGCAGCGGCAATTACCTGGAAACCTCCGCTTCGGCCCTGTTTGTGTACGCCATACAGAAGGGGATCGACCACGGCCTTCTCTTTCCCTCTCTTCAGGAGAACTGCAACCTCGGCAATCAGGGCCTGAACACCCGGATTTCAAAACCTGGAACGGATGTGGTGGTGAGTTCCATTTCGGAAGGGACGGTTGTCGGCAATTACAGCTATTACATCGGCAGGGCTTTGCGAAACAACCTGACCTGGGGAATCGGATCGTTTCTCATGGCAAAGACGTTCTATAGGCCGGGCCTTCATCCGCCGGCAAAAGTGGAAGATCTAACGATCGGTGAGGCGGGTCCGTACGTGAACCTCTTTTGGTCTCCGGTCCTGCTCGATGTCAGGGGCCAGTCCCTCTCTTCGGTTTCATACAGGATTTACCGTTCGGAGGATCCTTGTTTTCAAACCAGCGGCACCGATTCGACGGATAATGGATCAGCCGTATCCTTCTGCGAATCCTCCGCAACCGGAATCGGGAACCCTGCCCGGAACGGATTCTACAGGATCAGGGCCTTGAACGCAAAGGGGATGCTTTCGGAACCGTCCGTTCCGGTCGGCGAATTCGACCGTATCCTGTCCCCCAATCCGGATAAAACGGATTTCCATTTCATCGCGCTGCCTTTCAGCCGGCCTCCGGTTGCGGATGCGCAATCCCTGGTCGCAGGCGTGGCGAACAGCAATTCAGCTGCGGTCTGGGACGCGGCCGGGCAGGGATACATCCAGTACCTCCCCAAACTGCCTGAAACCAATTTCCCCGTTTCCCCCTGGAATGCTTATTTCCTGAATGTTTCGG
>JAFGEX010000120.1 GCA_016931355.1 bacterium | reverse complement strand
CCGGCCAGCGCCAGGCGTTGGGGCCCTTACCGGCGGGAGGACAGCGTGCTGGTGCCGGATCTTCCGGAATGCCGGAAATGTATGGGACGTTCCTGCCCTTATTGGAATTGCATGCGCTTCATTGAAGTGGACCGTGTGTTCCAATTGGCTGCTCACAAACTGAAAGCCCGCGAAAAGGAGACATAAATTGCCTCTCTTCCGTCCTCATTCCACTAAGATCCGGATCACCCGGAGGACGCATTCCCGGCAGAGCGCGCTCTGGAAAAGCCTGCGGCAAGCCGGAGGCGAAGCGGATGCGCCGGGGCGGTCTTTCATCGTCAGATGGGAGCCGCTGGCCTGGCTGCTGCGAGGCGTATTTATTTTACTTCTTTTCGTCCCGGAACGGTGTTTCTTTCAGGCTGCAGCCCGGGAGCTCACCTTTTGCGGGGCTGACACTGTAAAGGCTGATACCCTTTCCGCCGTTGTGCCCGGGATATCTGTACCCGCGGACAGCGCCCTGCTGCCTTTGGACAGTGTTGCCGTGGATGCGGATTCCGGCTTGTCCACCGGGGATTCGACGATACAAAACGGCGGCAGACCTCCGGATTCGGCAAGGCCTTTTGAATATCGGCAGATGGAAAACAGGGCCTTCCATGTGGGCGAGCATCTTGAATTTGAAATCGCATTCGGCATCATCAAGGCGGGCACGGCAACCATGAGCATCCCTTCCATGGAAACGGTTCGGGGCAGGCCGTGCTACCGGATCTTGACGACCGCGCAATCCAACTCATTCTTTTCGCGGCTCTACAAGGTGAGGGATTGGGTGGAATCCATCCTGGATGCCCGGGGTTTGTTTTCCTGGAAATTCAGGAAACACCTGCGTGAAGGACGTTACAAGGCTGATCGCAGTGCGGAATTCGATCCGGTTCGGGGAAGGGTCATCACGCCGAAGGACACACTTCCCTCGCCGCCCTATGTGCTGGACGTCCTCGCCTCCTTTTATTATGCGCGGACCCGTCCCCTTGAAACCGGATCCTCATTCGACATGGACAGCTTTTCAGACAACAAAATCTATCCCCTGCGGGTGCTCGTGCACGGGAGGGAAAGGATCAAGGTCCCTGCAGGGCAGTTCGATTGCGTGGTTGTCGAACCGGTGCTCCGCGGGGAAGGCCTTTTCAAGCAAAAGGGGAAATTAACGATTTGGGTGACCGACGACGAGCGGCGGATGCCGGTTCTCATGAAAAGCAAAATACTGGTGGGATCCATCGATGCCAGGCTGACCGCATTCCGCTTTGAATAAATTTCAGGATAGGGCTTGCTTATGCGGAAATCCGTTGATAAATTGGATCCGCACCCGAGCAGGTGACGGAATCATTTCAGTCCGATTTAAAGGAGAAGACATGCGCATCCAAAAAATAATCCGCCGCGTCTGGTTTTTAATGCTTTTCAGCCTTCCGGCCTGGTCTGCATCCGGATGGATGATGCTTGCGCATACCGGCGTGACAAGTCCCATGCAGCCTGAAGATTTCAACCAGTCCTTCCGCGGCGGATTCAATGCCGGATTGGGCATCGGCAGGCTGATCGCCCCGCGATTGGAAATACAGGCCCGTTTCGCCGTCAACGAGGCGCCGTTCGATCAGGGCGGATTCCGCCATGAACCGCTTTATCCGGATCCGAGCGGATTCAATTCGGTGGACGGAAAATCCACTTATATTCTGACGATGCTGGCCGACGCCCGGCTCAGTTTCCCCCCGAGACCCGGCGGGAAAATCAACTCCTATTTTTTTGCCGGTGCCGGGATCATGCGGATTTCCAAAAAGCATATTGTTTTATCCGTGCCCAGCCAGGATCAGGATATATTGATTTCCAGTCAAGCCCGGATCGACCCTGCGGTTGATTTCGGGCTGGGCATCGAACTCGCTCTGGAGAACAGGGCCAATTTTTTTGCTGAAGCCGGATATGTGCTCGGTCTGGGTCAAAACGGATCACCGGGCATTCTGCCGATCCGTTTCGGCGTGTGCATCCGCTGAGCAGAACAGGCGGCGGGCTTGAAGGACAGGATCATTCGCACAGAAATGCGGGACTCCGACGTCACCGCCGGCCGGAAAGCCGTTTCCGGGACGGACCGGAAGACGCTGCGCCGGGCCCTGCGCACCCTTCACAGGCTGGAAATCATGGCTGTGAACATCTACAAGCATCAGATCCCCTGCAGGGATGAAAATCTGAACCGCCGTTTGATTTCCGCCATGGCCAATGAGATGAGTCATGTCCAGGATTTTCAGATTCTGCTTTATGAATTCAGATTCAAGCCTTCCCTGCTGCGCTCCGCATTCTGGATAATCGGCCTTTTCCTGGGGATGGGATCGCGTCTGGCGGGCAGGGAGGCTGTTTTGAAAACGGGCGTCTGGACGGAGTCCAAGGCGATCAGGCATTATACGGAGCTCATCGGAAGCATCCGCTGGGACCCGAAAAGCCTTGAGGTTTTGAGAAGGGACCTGAGGGACGAGGAGGCACACCTTTCCCTCTGGAAAAAGGAGATGGCCTGATTTCCAGGACCGTTTCCGGAAATCCGGCGCAGGACTGAAATCAACCGTTTTTTTAAACCCGGACAGTGCAGATTCCGCGTCCATCAGCGGGTCTATAGACTGTAACAGTGGGCAAGCCGGCTGACCGAAGGCCGGATGGGGAGGAGCGCATTCCCGGGGGAACAGGGATCAAGTGAGCCTCTCATCTCCCGCGGTTGCGTTGCCTGCGGGAAACGGGTCAGTCGAAAGGGGAGGAAGCGCCGGTATGGCAAACGGTATCGATACGGAAAAGAGACTCATGTCCCTGGATTTTTTCCGCGGCGCGACCATGTTTCTGCTGGTTGCGGAAGGGACGCATCTGTACGAATCGCTTCGGGACGCTGCAGCCGGGAATGCCTTTTTCTCATCCATCGTCCTGCAATTTTTCCATCATCCCTGGCACGGCCTCCGCTTCTGGGATTTGATCCAACCCTTTTTCATGTTCATCGTCGGCGTGGCCATGGTATTCTCCCTGGAAAAAAGATGGGCCAGGGGGGATTCCTGGATGAAAACGTTCCTGCACATCCTGACGAGATGCTTCATCCTCCTGCTTCTCGGCGTCATGCTGCACTGCGTTTATTCCGGGCGAATGGTGTGGGAGCTATGGAACGTCTTAAGCCAGCTGTCCTTCACCATCCTGCTGGCCTTCCTTCTGTTCAGGCTGCCGATGGGCCTGCAGCTCGGCGTGACGGCCGCCCTGCTGGTCGCGACGGAACTGGCCTATCGCCTTTTCCCTTTGGAGGGATTCAATCAACCTTTTGTGCAGGGGCGGAATTTCGGTTCCTGGATGGACATGGTGCTGATGGGAAAGATCAATCCGGACGGATGGGTCGCCGTCAACTGCATCCCCACGGCCTGTCATACGATCTGGGGCGTGCTGGCCGGTCAAGTCCTGTTCAGCCAGCGGCGCAACAAGACCAAACTCCGGCTGCTGGCGCTGGGTGGGCTGGCCGGCCTCGTTTTCGGATACGGTCTGGACCTGACCGGGACAACACCGATCATCAAACGGATTTGTACGAGTTCCTTTGTGCTCGCCGGCGGAGGCTGGTGCCTTCTCGTCCTGGCCGCTTCATACTGGATCATTGATGTGCTGAAAGCGCGGAAATGGACGTTTTTCTT
>JAFGEX010000119.1 GCA_016931355.1 bacterium | reverse complement strand
CCCGTTGAGAGCGATGGCGATTTCGGGCTTGTGATTGTCATCCGGGTATTCTGTGGGATTCGCGGCATGAAGCCTTTCGGCCAGCTTCTTGTCCGGATGGGCTTGTATGGACAGGGGTTCTGCCGCTGAAACCACCTTTAAAAGATAGGGCAGGCCTCCGAAACGATCGGCAACGGCTGGTCCCAGCACCCATCCGGGATTCTGCGCGATCCAGGACTGCACGGAAACGGGCTTTCCGCCCCATTCGATCCGGGAAGGAGCCTTCGGATGCGTGCCGATCCAGAGTTCCGCATAGGGTTTGCCCTTTTTGGGGATCATACCCAGCAGCCCCGGGATGAAGGCCTCCGCATCCCTCGTCCCCCAATCGTAATGCTGCATGCGGTTGATGAGCCTGTATGGTTGCTTCAGGTCTTCCATTATCCCCTCTTTTTCCATATCAGCGGACCTTTTTCTGCGTCCCCTCCCCGTCCGGATCCGGCTCAGCGGGGAGGCCGGCTGGTTGGCTGGGAGGATGATCCGGTCCTGACCTGCGGTCGGAAGTCCGCGGCCGTCACGTCCTCCGTTTGCGGATCCGCAGAAGCGCTCCAAGTTTCCGGGTCATCCTGACAGCCAGGGGAGATCCGAGAAAATCGTTAATCAGGCCGGCCATTTCCGGCGTCCGGAGGTATCCGTATATTTTATGGGGGCTCTTCTTCCCGCGTACCGTGTATTCGTTTCTGACGATGCGGTCCTCCGGCATGATGTGCTTTGCATTTTCCGTGAAATGTTCGGCAAGTTCAAAATGGATGGCCACCTTGTCGTTCAAATCAGAGAGATTGTGCCACGACTCGCGGATGTTTCCCGGGGTTTTAAGCTTGTTTCCGGACTTGCGGGTCTTGCGGGACAATGCGGCGATTTTGGACAGGATGGCCGGCTGTCCGAGTGGGGATCCGATCGTCACCAGCCTGTCCACGTGCAGGCCTCCTGATCCGTCCGTCAGAACGTCGTAAGCGATGATGGAGCCCATGGAGTGGGCGATGAGCATAATTTTTTTCTTGCCGTGCTTTTTCAGCATGAGGGCAAGCCTTTCCTGGATGCGCTGCTTTGCGGTCCGGCCGTTGACCGGTGCGACCTTCCTGTTTCCGAAATAGGCGTCCAGATCCTTGAAATACCGACGGATGACCAGGTCCTGGACTGCAGGCAGTTTGGGGCGCAGCTCCTCGGTCACCAGCAGTTTTTCCATCCTGGATCCGAACAGGTCCACCCATTTTTTTTGAATGCCCGTCTTGAAGAAAAGGGGGCGTATCCCCCTGTCCGGCATGTACGGATCCGCGAGGTACCGCGGATGCTCGGGGTTCCGGATGGCCGGATCCTGGGGCAGGGGATGGAGGATGTCCGCCCAATAGACCAGTTCAAACCGGAAACGGCGTCTCCGGACCCCGATGCGGCCCAATCCTTCCCGTATGGATTTTTTCCACCATTTTTCAAGAAGCCGGCGGGGAGGCTTGTTTGCGAGGCCGTGAATGCCGATGATGATTCGGGACATGGCTGCCCGTCCCCCTTTTAAGGGTCAGGTTTTCGCGGGATCCGGAGGGCTGTTTCCCGCAGCGCCCATGCGCCTGCGCTCCGGAAAGCCGCAGCCACAATGAGGCATGCGCCCAGCGCGAGGCACAAGGCCCGGCGCCCGCGTTTGATTTCATATTTCATGAAATACCTGTAAAATCCCTGATGCGATTTCCAGATGGAGAACAGCGGCCGGCTCTGCACGGAGGAGCCGCGCAGATGCGTGATCTTTGCCCCGGGAAAGAACACCGTTTTCCAGCCCTTCCGGGCGAACCGCCTGCACCAGTCCACGTCGTTGAAAAAAATCGGGAACCGCCCGTCCATGTCCCCCACATCGCGGTAGGCGCGCCGCCTGGTGAGCAGGCAGGTTGCTTCCGGCTGTTCCACCTCCCGCATGGCGTCATGACCGAACCCCGGCATTTTCCATCCGGGCATGAGCCGGTACCCTGTCAGACGGGGGATTCCGGAGAGTTCCCATGCGGCGTCCCTCAAACCCGGGAAATTCCTGCAGGACGGTTGAATGCGGCCGTCCGGATGGAGCAGCTGGGGAGCCAGCAGTCCGATGTCCGGCCGTTTTTTCATGAACCGGATCATGCGGGCGAACGCATCCGGCCGTTGCTCCGTATCAGGCCCGAGGAGCATGATCCATCCGCCCAGGCTGTGATGCAGGCCCTGATTGACCGCGGCTGCGAATCCAAGATTGCAGGAATTCTCGATCAACCGGACTCGCCGGTCCGGATATTTCTCCTGAAACCGCAAGACCCGGGCGCGGGTTCCGTCCGTCGAGCGGTTGTCCACAGCCAGGACTTCCAGGTTCAGGTCTTTCCAGGGCAGGGATTCGAGGCAGCCGGTCAGCTCGTTTTCGTTGTTGAACAGAACGATGATGACGGAGAGGCCGTCTGCGGGAAAGGATTTCGAATATGATGCGGCTGTCGGGATCATGAAACGGGAAACGGGTATGGCAGGGGACCTGAGCGCCAGGGGCTTGCGCGCCCGGCTGCCGGCGCCTGCTTTCGGATCAGGGTTGCTGTAATTTTTTCTTGAGCTCCTGTATCTTGTTCTGATACCGGATCTCACCCGGATTCTGCTCGAGCAGGGTCTCGAAAATTTGAAGCGCCTTCTGAAACTGCCCCTGTGCTGCGTAAATTTCCCCGAGCGTGGGCGTTACAATCGTCGGCCTTGCAGACGGTTTTTCCATGCCTGCCTCAGGAGCGGCGGGCCGGGGTGGCGCTGCTGGTTTTTCAGCAGGTTTTTTATCCGGTTTTTCATCCTTCTGCTCCGCCTTCCTGTCCGGCTGCGCGGCTTTTCCCCTTGCTGCGGAAAGGCTTGGTTCCGGCTGCTGGTTGAGGGTGTCCAGTATATCCGGTTGCAGCGTTTCGTACGGAGGTTCCGCCGGAGGGGGAGTTGCCTCAGCCTGCTTTTCTTTCCGGACAGGCGGAGTCGGCGGGGGTTGATCACCGGACGGTGTCTTCCGTTCAGCATTCCCGGTGTCGGGTGATTCGGACCCGGCATGCGGTCCCGGATGCGGGACGGATTCTAAATCCGGCTTCGATCCCCGGGAAACACTACTTGCCGTCTCCTGCGAAGAAAGGTCCGCTTTTTTCCCGGAGTCGCTCTGAAACCAGCCTTCGGCAGATTCTCCGGCCGGGGATTCCACGCCGCCTGCATCTAAATCCCCGGTCTCGTCTATTTCGACCAGCCGGCTGGCCAATTGATCGGCGCTGTCTGAATCCGTTTGCCGCTGACCCGGGGCGGGCTGTTCTTCGTCAACAATTCCGAAGAAATCCGGGAATGAGGATATGGCCGGTTCCTTTTCAGCGTCAGCAGTCTGCCCGCCGGCTTCCTCGCCGACTGTTTCTTCCTGAACGGAAGTCTCGCCGAGCGTTTCGATCCAGTCGGGTTCCGCCGACGGCCTGGAATCATCCCGCCCGGCAGCCGGTTCCGCCGCCTGGCGCTCCAACTCCGCCCGTTCAGGCTTCTCCGTCCGGTCCGGGGTTTCCTCAGGCTGCGGCGCTTCTCCCCACAACGCTTCCTCCTCCGGGACGGCGAAAACCTCCCGGATGGGCTCCACCCATTTTTCCGCCGGTTTTTCTTCCAGGACTTCATCCAGCGGTTCCCCGTCCGTTTCTCCTGCTGAATCCAAATCGGACTCAAGGGTTTCCGGTTCGCCGAGGCTCTCCAGGGTGCGCAGCGTCTTCAGATCCATTGGATCGACGGCCAGAATTTCCCGATAGTGCTGGCCGGCCTTGTTCCCGAATCCCATTTTCAGCATCAGATCGCCGAGCACCTTGTGCGCGCTGAGATATTCCCGGTCAAAGGACAGCACCTTTTTCAGGCAGGCCTCGGCCTTTTCATAATCCTTCTTCAAGGCATAGGCCTTGGCCAGGATGAAATGGCCTGTGATGTAACCCGGATTGTAGCGGATCCCCTCCTGGCAGATTTCAACGGCTTCGTTGAGTTTTTTGTCTGCGATGTAGGAATCGGCCAGGCGTGCGAAAAGCAGGGATTTGGGATTGCCCTGCAGCCTTTTCTCCAACTGTTCAACGATTTCCCGTTCGTTCATGGACGAAATCCTGGCTTGGGTTTTTCCAGTCCGGAGAGGATCACGGGATAATGTATTGAAACTGTATAAAAATATCAAGACGATTTTGTCCGGGTGATGGTCCGGGACCGGAGTGCGGCCTACCAGCCGGAGACCGTCTTGGTCACGATATCCGTGGTGAGCTTTTCGACCGCCTCCTCGATCCCTTCATCCCGGTCGCTGGAATAGGTCCCGAACTGCGAAAAGGTTTCCTCCCACAGAACCTGCTGTTTCCGGATATCCTCGAAGGATACCGAAACGGAAAGATAGATCCGGTAGTCCGACACGCTCTCCGATGGATCGTACTGTCCGGCCCGGTCCTCCACACGTGTGATCCTCCCCTTGAGCACCGAGTCCCCTTCCCGGGCCCTGGCGATTTTCAGGGTGTTGTCCCGGATGACGGCCTGGATGATGCCGTCGGTCAGCTGCTGGTCAATCCCGAACTCCGATGTCCCGTTTTCGAAAAGGGGGATGGATACCGTGCGGATATGCGGGGGCAGGGTGTTGCCCGTAAAACTGTACAATCCGCAGGAGAGGATGGGAATGCAGGCGATGCATGCCATTGCCGGCAACGAATGCCTAGTGGTTTTCAAGGCCGAACTCCTTGAGCTTCCGGTAAAGGGTACGCTCGCCCATGCCGAGCGCCTTTGCCGCCTTTCTCCGGTTGTGTTTGAACTGTTCAAGTGCTTTTTCGATCTGTTTCTTTTCGGCGTTTTTAATGCTCAGGTCCTCGTGCTCCAGGACGCGGTTCTCCTCGCGGGAAGCGGATCCGCCTTCGAATCCCGGGCCGATGTCCTCGCCGGAGATCTGCACGGGGAAGGCCCCGATGACCAGGCGTCGCAGATCTTCCAGGGCCATGCGGATGTCCACCAGGGCGCGGTAGATGAGCTCCCGTTCGGACTGGTCCGCGGATTTATGCAGCAAAACGGGCAGCGCGTTTTCCAGGCGGCTGTCTTCCTGAATATGTTTTTTCATGGCCGTTCCATCGATCATCTGTCCGGCCTCCAGAATGATCGCCCTTTCGATCACGTGGCGCAGCTCGCGGATGTTTCCGGGCCACGAATGGTTTTCGAGAACCTGGAAAGCCTCCTCCGTGAAGCCCTGGAAACGAATCGCGTTCTGACGGCTGGTTTCCTCCGCAAAAAATTCCGCCAGGGGATGGATGTCCGGCCTGCGTTCCCGCAAGGGGGGGATGTGGATTTTAACGGCATTGAGCCTGAAGAACAGGTCTTTCCGGAATTCATTGCGCCGCACCGCCAGTTCCAGATCGCGGTTGGTCGCTGCCAGAACACGGATATTCACATGCTGGATGCGGTTTCCGCCCACGCGCATGAATTCCTGCGAATCCAGGGCGCGCAGGAGCTTGACCTGCGTGGTCAGGGGCATTTCCCCGATCTCATCCAGGAAAAGCGTTCCTGAGTCCGCCAGTTCGAAGTAGCCCCGCCGCATGTCCACGGCTCCGGTGAAGGATCCCTTCTCATGGCCGAACAGTTCGCTTTCCAGGATGCCCTCGGGGATGGCCCCGCAATTCACCGTGATGAGGGGCTTGGCCTTGCGCGGGCTCAGCTCGTGAATGGCGCGCGCGATGATCTCTTTGCCGGTCCCGCTTTCTCCTGTGATAAGAACCGTGATGGTGGTCGGAGCGACCTGGCGGATACTCTCGATCAGCTGCTGGAAGGATTCGGATCTTCCGATGAGCTGCATTTTATCCGAGATCTGCACGCGGAAGGGATGTGTGATGGCTTCGCCCATGATTGCCTCTCCAGTGGAGCTGACTCCGTGGGGACAGCCGAAAAACGACGCATGGGATTGGAGCGCCCCGGCAGCTCGCTGCGGGGGAACTCCAATCCTGAAGGAAAAAAACGGTCATCTTCATCTGCCTGCCCCGGGGTGAGCAAGTGCTGTCAGATTGAAGCTCCCCGCGGCAAGCGGAAGGGGAATGCGCTCTCTGCCAGATTCAATGCCCCGGCTCCGGACTGCAATCCTGCAAATGAAGATAAACGAGACGGTTCGCGGACCTCTTCCAGGAGGCCCCGGCCTATGCACGGGGAATGCACCGGCAGGCCGGTTTATCCGTGCGATTTCCCCCTGAAATAATCAACGGTTTTTTTCAGCCCTTGTTCCAGGGTCACCCTCGGCTCCCAGCCGAGGCGTTTTTTCGCCCTGGCGAAGTCGATGACGCTGCGCCGCTGTTCTCCCGGTTTTGCGGGTCCGTGTTTTTCCGCGGCGGAGGAGCCGGCATGGGTGTTCAGCATTTGAAAGATCCGGTTCACATCCGTTTCCAGTCCTGTCCCGATGTTGAAAATGTCGTCCTTTTCATGGGAAAGGGCCTTCAGGTTCGCATCCGCCACATCGCCGACATACACATAATCCCGGGTCTGGCCGCCGTCCCCGTTGATCAACGGCTGTTTTCCGGCAAGCATTTTCTCGGTGAAGATGGCCACAACCCCTGCTTCTCCATGCGGATTCTGTCTGGGTCCGTAAACATTCGCATACCTCAGGATGACGTGATTCAGCCCGTACTCGGTCCGGTAATAGTAGAGGTATTTCTCCACCGCGAGCTTGGCGATTCCGTACGGGCAGACCGGCCTTGTCGGATGGTCTTCATCGCACGGAAAGGATTCCTGTTCCCCGTATATTGCTCCGCCCGTGGAAGCGAAAAGCACCTTTTTGACCTTGAAGCGGATGCAATTCTGAAGCAGGTTCAGGGTGCCCAGAATGTTCACCTGCGCGTCGAAGAGGGGATCCGCCACGGATTTCCGCACATCCATCTGGGCCGCCTGATGGCATACGGCGTCAAAGGAACCGGCCTCGAACACTTTCTCGACCTCTGCGGCACGGATATCCATCAGGTGGAAAACCGCCCCGGGATTCAGATTCTCCCTTTTACCTGTCAGCAGGTTGTCGATGACCGTGACCTGATGGCCTTGGCCGAGGAAGATGTCCACAAGATGGGATCCGATAAAACCGGCGCCGCCGGTCACCAGAATGTTCAATTTCTGTTTCCTCCCTGTTCCTGTTCAGCCGGATGAACCTGTACGGTTTTTTTCCTCAGCCTCGATATCCGGGAATAAATGAAACCGATCATGACGATCAGAATGATGAACAGAACCACCAGGTCGACCTGATGGGAATATTTCTGAACCAGCCCCCAGTTTTCCCGGAGTTTATATCCGAGGGCCAGCAAAAATCCGTTCCAGAGGGTTGCACCGGCGAGGGTGACAGCCGCAAAGGGGAGCACCGGCATCCGGCCCGTGCCTGCAGGGATGGAGATGAAATGCCGGATCACAGGGATGAAACGGCTGATGAAAAGTGTGAAAAGGCCGCGGCGTTTGCCGAAGAATCTTTCCGTGATTTCCAGGTCATGGCGGTCGAGCAGCAGGTATTTGCCGACCCTGAGGACCAGGGGTTTGCCCCCGTACCGGCCCATGAGATAGGAGAGGAGGGATCCGGAAAGGGAGCCTGCGGTAGTGGCGGTCACTGCAAGCCAGAGGTTCCATTTCCCGTCCGCCACCAGAAAACCCACAAAAGGCATCACTGCCTCGCTGGGAATGGGTGCGATCATGCTCTCCAGGGCCATGAGCACGCCCGAGGCCGGATAACCGGCTTTCCCGAGATAATCAACAGCGAATTCTGCCACTTTTTCAGTAATCATGCCGTACCGTCAGGTTTAACGAAAGAAACTATTTTTAATTATCATATAATATAGCGTTATGGATCTTGCAAGTCAAGAAAAACCTGAAATGCGCCGGGTAAAAGAGAGGCCGTCCGGAAAAGATGAATGGAGGATAATAGAAGGTCTTTGGAAAATTGATCCTTATATTTTATATTGAAACCCCCCTGCAGTCCGCTGTAGGATTATCTTCTGTAAGCAGGGAAAAATGAATGAATATTCAACCGCTTACCCTGGGTCAAGGCTTTAGGCAGGCCCCGGGGCAGGCTCTGCGGCAAGCGTGGGGGATGCGCTTGCAATCAGAATCAATCAATCCGGCAGGTACTGCTTGAAAGGGAACCAGATGAAGCCCATTGCTCTGTTTTTCATTCTGTCCTGCACCTCCCTGCTTCAAGGTGCGGATGGCCCCTGTATCCAGACGGGTCGGGATCCTCATTTTCTGGCCACGCGGGACGGAAAACCCTTTTTCTGGCTCGGTGATACGGCATGGGAAATGATTCACCGGCTGACGCGCGAAGAAATCCGGCATTATCTTGATTGCCGGTCCCT
>JAFGEX010000118.1 GCA_016931355.1 bacterium | reverse complement strand
GCCCTGTAGAAGGTCCCCACCATGGGCGAACGGATTTCAACGAGCTTGTCCGAAGGGGCGGGCGCGGATGGGGAGAACGCGGCGTCAACGGCAGGCTGCGGCGCGGACACGGCTGCAACAGGCGCATGAACCGCCGATTGAGCCATGGCAGGCGCCAGGACATGCCCGCCCCGGCTTTTTGTCACCCGGATCCGGATCCCCTCATCCTGGATTTCCAGTTCATCGATCTGGCTGGTTTCCACGAGCCTGACCAGCTTTTTGACCTGATTCAGATCCATGCCGTGCCTCCGTTCACCCGATTTCACTTGACCCGTTCGACATATTCGCCGGTCCTTGTATCCACCCGCACGGTCTCCCCCTCCTCGATGAACAGGGGGACCTGTATGGTCGCGCCGGATTCCAAAGTGGCGGGCTTGGTGGCGCCTGTGGCCGTATCGCCCCTGATGCCGGGATCCGATTTGGTGATGCGAAGATTGACAAAAATGGGAAGATCGATGCCGAGCGGTTCCTCTCCATGAAAGAGGATCTCCACGTCCAGATTGTCCTTTAGAAAATCCGCGCCGGAACCGATCACCTCATCCGGAACGGTGATTTGTTCGAACGTGGCGCTGTTCATGAAATGAAAATCGCTTCCGTCCCTGTAGAGGAACTGATAAGGTCTTTTTTCCAGACGTACATCATCCACCTTATCGCCGGACCTGAAGGTTTTATCAAGAACTCTTCCGGTTTTCACGTTTTTGATCCGGGTTCGGACGAACGCACCGCCCTTCCCGGGTTTCACATGCTGAAATTCAACAATGGACCATAATTCTCCGTCAATTTGCATGACCAATCCATTTCTGAATTCAGAGGTAGTCGCCATAAAAAATATCTCCAATGGATCAACAGGGAAAATTTAGACTGTTAAATATAAAGGATTAAACCGAAATTGTCAACCTGAGACTGGGAAATGAAAGAATTGCACGGCCGGAGACATTTAGGATCCTTGATGCTTGCGGGCCGCGATTTATAGGGGAACATTCAATCTGAACGAAGACGCATTTAATGGGCGCGTTGCTGTGATGCACGGTCGCCTATCCATCGGTGAACCGCGGGGAATGCGCCCGCTGTCAGATTCACCCGTTCATCCGCCCCGGAGACGTCCTCCGAATTCAGAATAAAACCCGGCTTTCATGGCCGGCGGGCTGCATCAGAGTTTTTCCACAACGACACCCGTGGGAGGAGCCGGGGGTGTGATATCCATGCTGGAACTAATTGTAAACCTCAAATAAACAATATCATCATTCGCATAATCCGCAGACCATATCCAATGGACATTCTGGCTGGTCGAGATACCGTTGACATTCCGGTACTGAGCCCAGGGCAAGGCCACACCATGAAGCCCATGGGAGGTCGCATTCGACCACATGGCATCATTGAAAGTCAGCGTTTCCCACCCCGTCTGCTCTATGGTCGCCACCCTCCAGGATTCATTGGATACGAAATGCTGGCCCTTGAAGTCGATCTCCGATACGAATCCGGCTTCTCCGCCCTTGTCAATGCCCTTCACGGCTATCACATTCTTCCCGATGATGGAAGGCACCTTGTACTGCTGTGCCACGCTCCACTGGGAATCGGATCCAATCAAATTACCGTTGATATAAAGGCTGTATTCATTATCCGCAGAAAGGGTGATGGTGATCGTGTCTCCTGTCGCTCCCTGGTAGTTCATCGTCTGCAGCCCCATGGCATTTGAGAACCGCGACTGGTCTTTGACATTCTGGACCGAAAAGGTGTAATCCCGCCCGACCTCATGCTGGCTCGTCGTGAGCCCCACCAGATTGGTCTTGGTCAGCCGTTTTGCCGTGAAAAGGGAAATGTTGTTGCTGATCGAATAATTATTGATGTCCTCGGCCGACGCCTGTTCGACACTCTCGCTGAAAACAAGCTCCAGGGAGCCTATTCCCAGCACTTTGATGGATTCAAGGCGCGGCGGCGAGACATCGGCCAGAGTCACGAAATTGCCTGAAGAAGCGGCCGTGCTGATATTCCCGGATGCATCCACGGCCCAGATCGAATAGGAATAGGATGTGTTTTCCGAAAGATCATGATCGGTGAAGCTGCTGGCAATGGGCGTACCGATCAGCACGCCCCCCCGATATACCTTGTAGCAAACCGCCACATCACCGTCGGTCGCGAGAAGCGGCGGCTGCCAGCTCAGGCTGATGGAATGTTCGGTCTGGACGTCGCTGCGGATCTGCCTGGGTTCATTGGGCGGGATCACATCTTTGCGTTCTCCCCTGAAAACGTATTTAACAGCGTCGGCCATTGTCACATCATTTGCGCTCTGCACGATCTTGGTATTGCCGATCGTCCCCGCGTCGAAATAGTAGGTCCCCAGGCTGTTCCATTTTCCGTAATTCCTGGACTGGTCGATGACGCCGGATGCCCGGACATTTTTTGTAAACGTGACCTCGAAGGCAATATCCTTGGCTTCCTGGACGAGATCTGCATTGTCACCCAGGTATCCGTGCCATTCGAAAACCTCATACAGACCGGCCACACCGATCGTGGGCGTATAAACGGCGCTTCCTGCCGGAATTCCGGCCTGGGCGACCGAATAATCATAGATCCCCCGGTAAGATCGGGCTCCCGGCGTCCAGAACCTGCCTCCGTTGCCGTTCGTGGGGGTCCAGGATCCCGTGAACTGGCAGGCGGACGATCCGGGGGAGGTCCCCATGGAAACGTTATCTATCACGATGTCCGAAATGGCTGTGGTGGGCGTATTGACCAGAATAATGGCATCACCGATGAAACCCGCCGAATAATTTCTGCCTGCCAGGGCCACATCCGTGAACGACTGTCCGTTGTTGACCTTGGTGTCTTGTCCGCCCTTGAACCGGTAATAAGGACCGGCATAGCCGGTCATGGTGCGGATTTCCGCGTCCGTCACCGTGTGGGGTGTGGCGTCAATATTGACAATGACGGCGCCCTTGTCATAAAACCTGACCCAGACGCCTTTGTCATTGGTGCCCGTGATGTAAAGAGCCCTCATAGGGCCTTTCGGGAATCCCAGATCGACGTCGAATTCATCATAATAACTGACGTAAAAATGCTCGGAGGAATTCGCATCTGTAGCCTCGAAATAGGCATCCCCGTACATCGAGGTGCCCAGGAAATACCGAACATAGGCATAATCGGTTTTCGTCGGAGCGCGGTTCGCCCCGACCAGGATACCGTGGGGCATCGGAGCCACGGGAAGCCATTTGTCCCATTGTTCCTTGATGAATCGCCAGGATGTGGTATAATCCGCGTGTTCCATGTACAGGCCGTTCGTGTACGACCATCCGAAATCATGAAACCGCGCTGAATTGAAGAAAACCATCTTGTCGTTTCCGATGCGGTCCCGCAGGGCCACGGTGGCTTTCTGTATGCCTTTCAACCAGGTGCTTTTGATCCAGGACTCCCCGTATTCCGACCAGTCGTTGATGCCGTTCCGGTCCAGATCCACATCCGTTAATCCGGTGCCTCGGGGCTGTTCCACGCAGCCGTCCGTGGAGACACCGTCCACATAATTCAGATCGATGAGGCTGGCCATCCACTCCGGGATGTACTCGTTGTACCGTTTTCCTCCATAATAAGAACTGGGAGGACAGAAATCGGAAATGTCGAGCAATTTGTATCCCGTATAAATGATGATGATTTCACCTTTTGAATCCCGCACATACCATTCATTCGGGATATAACTCAAACCAGCTCCCCACTGCCAGTCGCGTGTGACCAGGACAAGCATGTTGGGATTGATCGCCTTGACAGTCTTGGCGATATTGGCGTCATAGCTGACCAGGTAATCGAACTGCGCATAAAATTCCGGCGTCCCGCCGCCCCAGGTAAAACATCCTAATCTCGGATAGGAATGGTTCACCTGTCCCAGAACCGCGTCAGACATTCCAAAAAGCGACAGTACGACAAGGGCTGCAAATGCCCGTGTATTCAAATGAATACGCAATTTCATCCCAGGATCCTCCATCGATCGTATTCCCCTAAGAAATTTTTACCGCCATGAAGGGGAAAAAGGCTTGAAATCCGCTTCATGGCAATAATGTCATTAATCCATAAAACCATTATAGACAGATGTTTAACAAAGAAGAGTCATGTGCGGGCATCTGTCTGTTTTACCTGTTGCAATTTTCGTACAATTCTTCAAATGCCCGGACCTGGGATTCCAGGGAGTGATCCCTGACGATTTTTTCCAGCCCGCGGCGTCCCATGGCTGCGGCCAGCCTCTCATTTCCAATCAGGCGGTTGATTGCCGCAGCAAGGGCGGGGGGATCTTTCGGAGGGACAAGGATGCCTGTGTTGCCGGTCTCGATCAACTCCCGGGTTCCGTCTGCAGGTGTCGCTACAACAGGTTTGCCTGCAGCCATGGCTTCCAGTATGACATTGGGAAGGCCTTCATATAGGGAGGGCAACGTGAAAATATCAATGGCCTGAATCAATTGATGCACATCATCCCGAAATCCAAGAAACATAAAGTGCTTTTCAAGGCCGAGGGCCTTGACCTGGGATTTTAGTTCCTGCCTCAATTCGCCGTCACCGATCAAAAGAAAACGGACGGCAGGATTCTTCTTGACGATCGCCGGCGCGGCCTGTATGAGATACCTGTGGCCTTTCTGCGGATGAAGACGGCCGACCATGCCCACGACCACATCCCGCCGCCTTAATCCGAGCCTTTTTCTCACCGTTCCGGCATTCCGGGCCGCGAACAGATTTAAATCCACCCCGTATGGAATCACGCGTATCTTGTTCAGGGGGACGCCCCTTTTCGTGTGCAGCCAATCCGCGGTGGCCTGGGAGACGGAGACCACGCCGTCGGCCAGGCGGATAAACGCCCTGTACGGCCACAGCCTCCGCCTGATCAGCCATTCAGGCGCCGATATGGTTTCCCAGCTGAAAATGCCCTTCACGCCGGCCAGGCGTCCTGCGATCGGCCCCATGACATCCGCGTAGAACAGGGTTGTCATGATGACATCGATCCGTTGCTTCCGGATCAGGCGCACCAGCCGCAATAGAAGGCCCAAATCCATGCGCCCCGAACGCCGGAGCACGGTCACTTCAATCCCGCGCCGCTTAAGCCTGTCGAATTCCGAACGAAGCCGGTCCCCGAGCCCCAGGCTGCAGACCACGGTTTTAAACCGCAGCGGATCCATGACGCGGACCAGCTCCAGCAGTTTTTTCTCCGCACCGCCGAGGTTGAAGCCCTCAACCAGTTGCAAGACGCGCATTCTTTTCCGGTTGCGCGCCGGTTCCGCAGCCCGGACGCGGACGCCGGGTTTCCGTGCCACGATATGCAATCCGGAACAGACCAGCCATGGCGAAAACCTGCGGGACACACGAAGCAACCACCGGCCGACGTTGTTCAACTCCCAGATCCCGCCGTTCTTTTTTCTCAAAAAAAAGAAATCCGCGTAAAGCCCGATATGACGGCGCTCATCCGCAGCGATGTAATCATCAATGGTGGTTTCCAGGATTTCAAATCCGGCTTGTTCGATGAATCCCGCCATTTCCTTCCGGTTGTAGCGGTATTCCCAGAAATATTCCTTTTTGCTGCTCACCAGCCGGCGGATGCCGAAAAACAGATTTCGCAGCGGATGGACCAGACTCTTTCTGAAGCCGCTCAGGTAGGGGACTGTGATAAACGCGATGCCTCCGGGCCGGAGTACCCGGTAAGCCTCCTGCAGGGCGCGATCCGGCCCCTCCTCGAAATGCTCCACAACGCCGAGCGAGATATAGGCGTCGAATGACGCATCCGGGAATCTGAGACGGCATACATCTCCGACTTCCACCGGGATGCGGCTGTCGTAATCCTTGACCCGCCTGACAATCCTTTTGTCAAAATCCACGCCGACAATCGAAAATCCCTTTTTCCTCAGATAAATGACCCAACCGCCGAGACCGCATCCTGCCTCCAGGATTTCCATGGAGGGATCCCGCAGATACCCGCCGAAAATATGCTGAAGGGTTCTGCCCCGGCAGCTTTCATATTCCCCCTCTACGGTTCTCTGCGACCATTGCTCCAGATTGTGCTCATTCGGATCTCTGAATGAATGGAAAGAATAACTCATTCTCCGTTTCCTTTTCCAAGGGCGTTACACACGTCTTCAATACGGGCGGCGTTTCTGTCCCAGGTGAATTTTTCCGCGACCCTTTTTCGCGCGGCCTTCCCCATCCGCGTCCTCGCCTTCCGATCCCGGATCAGCCGGGATAATTTTTGAACAAATTCCGCCTCATCGCCGTACAGGCAGCCGCTGACGCCGTCCTGGATGATTTCGGCAATCTGACCGATGCGCGTCGCCAGCACCGGTTTGGAGGCCGCCATATACTCGAAAATTTTCAGGGGAGAAAAATAAAAGAAATCCAGAACCGGATAGGGGGCCAGCAGGATGTCCATTTTCGACAGGCAGGCGGGGATGTCCTCCGGAGCGACGAATCCCGGCATCCGTATCCGCTCCTGAAAACCGTCCTCCCTGATCCGCCTCTCCAGCTCCGGCCGGGTGAATCCATCACCCAACAGGACGAATTGCACGCTTCGGAAACGCCGGAGGATACGCTTCATCGGATCGTAGATGGAGCGGATAGAATGCCAGTAATTAAAGGACCCGACGAATCCCACGATGACACGGCCCTTCCCGGCGGAGAAAGGCAGAGGCCGCCTGGATTGGCCGGCCCGCGGATGCATCCTCCCGATATCCACGCCGTTGGGCACCGCATGCACGCGGCCGGCCGGAATCCCCATCCTGCAGATGTACTTTTTCAACTCTTCTGAAACCACGACCAGGGCGTCCGCCATCTTAAAACAGGTTTTCTCGAACATTTGCGGAAGAACCGGGAAATAAAAGAACTCCTTTTTAAGCGCCCTGATCTCATGGGCCATGGGCGTATTGACCTCGAAGATCAACGGGATTCGCTTCAGGCGGGACACCGCCAATATTGAAAAACGGAACAGGGAGTACCGGACGATGAGGATATCCGGCCTGCAGGATTGTACCTGGCGCATCTCACGGAAAAAAGAGGCGGCGTTTTGCAAAATGTTCTTGAATTGCTTCGTGTATTTGGACAGGAGGCGCACCCTGGACCGCGCTGCGATCCGGGCGCCGGACATATCCAGCTGCGGGAAAACGAACACCCGGTGCCCTCTTTTTTCCATGGCACGGGAAAATTCCTGGATGTGGACAAACGGTCCGACGGAAACGCTGGTGATCCTGCCCAGATAATGGCCGTAGAAGAGCTTCATACGCATCCCCGCTGCGGCCGGATGCCGGCTTGTCCAAGAAGGATCCGAATCGCCTTTCCTGCGTTTCTGGCGGATGCCTCCGTGGAGAACAGCTCGTGATATCGCCGCACGTTGTTCCTTCCGATGCGTCTGCAGGCCTCTCCATCATTCCAGTAATGCAAAACGGCCTTTTTCAGGCCTTCCCGGTCTCCCAGTTCGAACAGCGTACCGTTCTTTCCGTCCATGACGAAATCAACCGTGGTGACTGTACGCGTCACAACGATGGGTTTGCCATACGCCATGGCCTCCAGCATGACGGATTCCCCGCCCGGCCGGTTGTTGTAGGCCATCGGAATCACGACGAACCGGCATTGATGGAACAGGTCCATCACGCGGCGGCCGTGCGCGTGGATGACCTCGACATGGGGGGGGATGTC
>JAFGEX010000011.1 GCA_016931355.1 bacterium | reverse complement strand
CGGTCGACGGGAACCGGTGCTACTGTGCGATCCCCGGCGACGTTTTTTGTTATGACAAGCTCGACGGGGAAAGAAAATGGTCCACCGACACCGGGGGCATGTCTTGCATCGCGCTGGACGAAAACCACCTCTACGCCACTTCAGGGGACAGCGTCATCGCCATGGATAAAAGAGACGGCGGCATCACGGTGCGTTACCTGATGGGCGAGGACGGCCTGAACATTCAGTACAATCGCAATTCGATTGCGGTCTCGGATCAGTACCTCTGTTTACCGACCTGGGGCGAGCAACCCGGTTATTACAACGGATTGATGGCCTTCAACAAGGAAACCGGCGAGCTGCTCTGGGTCAAGCGGTATGTGGGAATGCAAGGGTTCACCCCGACCATCGCCAATGGGCTTGTGTATTGCGTCCTGCGGGATTGGCGGCTCAAGAAATCCTATTTGGTCGCATACGAAATCGGCACGGGGGACAGCCTGTGGTGCGACTCGTCCGCGGATTATGTGTTTCAGCCGATCGTGGCGCAGCACACGCTGTTTGTTTCCACCCTGCACGGCGTGAAGGCATTCAGCAACGCCCCGTCCGTCGGGATCGACCGGAAAAACAGCCTTCCGCAGCCGGATCCATTCAAACTGTCCCAGAACCACCCCAATCCCTTTAACCCGAATACGACCATCCGATACGAATTGCCGGACGACTGCCACGTGAGTCTGAAAATATACAACATGCTCGGACGGGAAGTGGCCACACTGCTGGACGACCACCAAAAGGCCGGATTTTATCAAGTCCGGTGGGATGCTTCCCGGTGCGCCTCGGGGCTTTATTTCTACTGCCTGAAAGCGGAAAGCAGGAATAACGAACCTCTTCAAGAAATCAAAAAAATGCTTCTGCTTCGTTGAATCCGCAGGTATGCGCGCTCCCGTGTGCTGTTTGCGCTGACCCAGAGAATGCGGACACACCCTTGATCGCCCCAGGATTGAAACTTGGGGCGATCAAGCGATCAGCCAGGTTTTAAAACCGACGATGAGGCGGAAATCCCATTTGAAGCAAACCCCGAGCCTGGAAGCCCGTGGCGATCAGAGATCGAGCAAGCCGCATCAATACCCCAGAAAGATTCCACAATAAGCTTGAAAAAATTGATTTCATTACTTAATTTTAAATTGAATCTGTCCACACGCATTCCCGGCGGCAAGACGAGGGGCAAACGAAAGAACAAAAATGATTTCTCCCTGCAGATCGAAGGTTCCCCGCCGCTTTCATCGGGAAGCACGAATGGGTCATTCAACCCTGTGGTGGGATTTGGATATGGTTCATCAATACCTTTTTCAGAGGCCAATCCGATCATCGACAAACGGACGATGCCGTTTCGTTTTCATGCTGGGATTGTTTCTCAATGCGCCGCTTTTCTCGGAACTGCCGACCGCCGCTGAGATCGCAGGCCAAATGACTATCGGCTGGAATATCGGGAATTCTTTGGAAGTGCCTACAGGCGAGACCGGCTGGGGAAATCCGAGGGTGGACCAGGAGCTGATCGACGCGGTCCGCGCCACGGGTGGAAACAACGGCTCGCGCGTCCTGGTCGTCCAGGGGCCTTCGACGGACATTGATAAGACGAACCGGCTGATGACATCCATGCCTGCGGACCAGATAGAAGGCCGCCTGATGGTTGAGATTCACTACTACACTCCGTGGAATTTCTGCGGGATGGACAAGGACGAAACCTGGGGGAAGATAGCCTATTTCTGGGGAAAAAACTTTCATTCCACGACGAATCCAAGCCGGAATGCCACTTGGGGTGAGGAGAACATCGTGGAATCGTATTTTCAAATGATGAAAACCAAATTTGTGGACAAGGGAATCCCGGTGATCATGGGGGAATACAGCGCATTGAAACGCACTTCGCTTACGGGGGCAGACCTGGATCTGCACATTGCTTCGAGGGAGTATTTTTATCAATACGTGACGGAATCCGCCAAGAGACACGGCCTGATGCCCGTTTACTGGGACAACGGCTACTCCGGCAACAATGGTCTTGCATTGTTCAACCGCAACAACGGTGCAATCGTGGATCCGGGCGCATTAAACGCCCTGATGGCAGGGGCCAGTGCAAGCACCTCTGTGGAAAAACATCGAAAATCAGAGATGCAGTCGACCCTTGAATCTGTCCATGCGCTGTCCGCGCCGGGTTCTTCCTCGACGGAGATTCAATTGTATCTCAAAGAAGCCGCGCAGCTGAACATTGCCGTCTTCAATGTTCTCGGACAGGCGGTCGCCCGCTTCAACGAACTGAACTTCGGTTCCGGTCCGCTCAACGTGAGCCTGCGAATCGGCGGCTGGTCCCCCGGCACGTATATCATTCACGTCAACGCCGGCGGGCATCGGTTGACAAGGAAATTTTTATTGCTGCATTGATCAAAATGCTGCGCTCTTGATCGACTTCTGCTCCCATATCCGGAATTCCGGATATGGGAGCCTGGATACGCAGGGGCAAAGCTCCGGAGGGGAAGCATCGCCTTCCAATCAATTGCAGATCCGTCGGAGCTCTGGTATCATCACAGATTATACCTGAGGGCATTCGAAATGAGCATCCCGTACAAAATATCATTCGATCAAATCCAATGGGAATCGCCCATCCCCGGCATGAGGTACAAATGCATGGAGCATGACGGCCGTCGCATCCGGATCGTCGAGTATTCTCAGGAAATGCCGCCGCATTGGTGTGAAAAGGGGCATGTTGGACTTTTATTAAGCGGTAAAATGGCCATCGAATACAGCGACGCGGAAATCATTTACAAGGAAGGCGACGGCATCCTCATTCCGGACGGGCCGGAACATAAACACAAGGGCAGGGTCCTGTCCGGGCGGGCGACAGTCTTCTTCATCGAAAAAATATGAATGCGTTTCGTTCCCGATTCCGACTGCAGCAATCCAGGATTCCACTCCGGGACGGCCAGGGCCAATTTACAAATGCATTGAGGCATATGAATCATGGACAAAAAAGAAATGATCAAATATTTCTATGAACAGGTTGTTTCAAAAAACCTCATCGACGAGGTAGAAAAACATGTTTCCGCCGATTGTACAGCCAGAAACGGCGAAACGACAATACCCGTCGGATTGTCAGGCATGAAACAGCACGTCATGGATGTACGAACAACCTGTCCGGATCTGAAAATCAGAATCATCCGCCAGCATGCCGACAGGGATTTCGTCATTTCCGAAATCATCACCGAGGGCACCCATCTCGGAGAATGGCTGGGCATCAAACCATCCGGAAAAAAGCTGGTCTTCACCGGCGTGAACATAGACAAGGTCGCCGGCAACAAAATCGTCGAGCACGGCGGCGCGGCCAACATCTTCGACACTTTCTGGGCGGAGAAAATCATACAGGCGTGCCCGTGACATGCCGTCCGGTTTTCAGACGAATCCCATTTCATGAAACCCCGCATGCGCGACTCGGACGGTGACGAGGCCACGAAATCCCGGGTGAGAGGGATCCGGGGATTTTCGATCCGAAAGGGAAAAGCCGCCGTGATTTTCCCTCCGGCTCCGTCCCGGCGGCCGCTTTTATCCTTCGGCGGATTTCAAGAAAGAAAGGACTTCAATCATGCGAAAATACGCTCTCTTTGTCTTCAACGGGGATCCGATGTGCTTCATCCATGTGCTGCTGAATGCGCTGGACATGAAAGCCAAGGGGGAAGATGTGAAGATCATCCTGGAAGGGTCTTCGGTCAGGCTGATCCCCGAACTGGCGCAACCCGGCAATCCCCTGAATGGATTATGGAAAAAGAATCTCGATGCGGGCCTCATCGAAGGGGTCTGTAAAGCCTGTTCAAGCAAACTCGGTACTCTTGAGGATGCAAAAAAACAGGGGCTGTCCCTCCTGGACGAAATGTCAGGCCATCCCGGCATATCGGGATACAGGGAAAAAGGATACGAAATCATCACTTTCTGAGCCGGATTGAACGCTGACGTACAATCTTCAATCCGCTTCTGATTCCGGATCGACACTTTTTGGGCGGCGAGCCGGGGAGGAATTTTTCAGCCGGGTGGAAACAGGACGCATCCCTTTGTTCGCAAATGGAATCCGGGATGCCGCATCGAACAGACGGCGGGGAATCTTCGATCTGTAAGGAATAATTGATTTAATATTCGCTCGCTTACCCCGCGGCAAGCCGCGGGGAATACGCTCGCTGTCAGATTCAAGGATCCGCTCCTTTTCCAATGAAATCCGGCTCTTCGGCATAAAAGGAGGATTGCATCATGATTGCGATTCTATCCCTGCTGATCGTCGTGGCCATTTCCATGCTCATGACGAGACTGGCGGCGATGGCCCTGATTCTGACGGGCCTGTCGGAGGAATCCGCAAAATTCCAGGCCCGCTCGGCATTGGCCGGCGTCGGATTCACCACACGGGAGGCGGAGAATGTGGTGAACCATCCGGTACGAAGGCGTATCATCATGCTGCTGATGCTGGGAGGAAGCATCAGCGTGCCGACCGTTGTTGCGGCATTGGCGGTCTCCCTTTTCACCACCATCGAAACCGAGCATTGGTGGTGGCCCGCGCTCATGCTTGTCGTGGGATTGCTGGTGCTCGCCATATCCGGAAGAAACCGCTGGTTGAACAGGCGCGTCAACAGCCTGCTTTCCCGGGGATTGAAGAGATGGACGGATCTGGAGGTCAGGGATTATGTCTCCCTCCTTCAACTGCAAAACGGTTACGCCGTGACGGAGATGGTTGTCGAACAGGGGGATTGGCTTTCCGGCAAGACCCTTCAGGAGGCAGCTCTTTCCCGCGAGGGCATCCTTGTTCTGGGCATTCAGCGAACCGACGGCAATTATGACGGAACGCCGCGCGGGGACGACAGGATTTTAGCCGGCGACACGCTTGTTCTTTACGCCCGAACCGATCTTGTGAAGGAACTGGACCAGCGGGCCGCCGGTTCAGCGAATGCTTGAGCGGGGTTTTTGTGAACACGTCCTGGCTCGGAACAACCGGGGGGCCGGTGTCCCGGAGCAGGCCCCGCGACGGAAGCAGGCGAATATCCATGCCGGAAGGTGAAAGGCATTCCCATTCGCCCGCGTGTCCGGTGAATGCCGCGGGCCTGCGGCCTCTGAGAGACTCCCATCCATGAAGCGTATCGTTCTGCTCGTCGAGACCTCCCGTGAATTCGGCCGGCAGCTGATCATGGGCATTGTCCGCTACGCCCGGCTCAACGGCCCGTGGACCTTTTACAAGGAACCGATCGGCCTGAAGTTCTCCTTCCCCCACCTGACCCGCTGGAAACCCGACGGCATCATCCTGCGCGATTCCCTGCTCAACAAGGAACTGCTCCTGATGAAGATACCGACCATCCTGGCCATCCATGATTCCTCCTATCCCAGAAACCTCCCGGTCATCCGCACGGATTCCCGCTCCATCGCGAAAATGGCCAGCGCTCATCTCCTCCAGAAGGGATTCGCCCGTTTCGCATTCTGCGGTTTCGACAATCTCGAGTGGTCTGATCAGCGGAAAAAACACTTCATCCGGTTCAACGGAGAGGCGGGTTACGAAACCCATGTCTATTCACCCCCCAAACGCAGGAGAGGGGGCGACTGGGAGGATGAACAGCGGCTCCTTTTCAACTGGGTGAAGGCGCTGCCGAAGCCCGTCGGCATGCTGACCTGCAACGACGACCGGGGACAGCATATCCTGGAAGTCTGCAAACTGACGGGTTTCCGGGTTCCCGATGATGTCGCGGTGATCGGCGTGGACAACGATCCGATGATCTGCGAGATTGGGGATCCGCCGCTCTCGAGCATCGCCTTGAACGTCGAATCCGCGGGCTACGAAGCGGCCAAATTGCTGGACAAACTGATTGACAATAAAAAGCTGGAGGGAGGCCAAATCACCGTCTCTCCGACGCATGTCGTCCAGCGGCAATCGACGGATATTCTTGCTGTGAACGATCCAGAGGTCGCCTCCGCCATTCGCTTCATCAAGGAGAATGCAAAAAACAAGATTCTCGTGAGTGATGTCGTCAAGAATACGCATGTCAGCAGACGGACGCTCGAACAGCGGTTCAAAAAGACCATCCGCCGGTCTGTGTACGACGAAATCCGGCAGATACGGGTCGAATGGATTTCGCGGTTGCTGATTGAAACGGACCTTCCGATCTCCCACATCACCTCGCTTTTCAACTTCACGGATGTCGAGCACATCTCCCGTTATTTCAAGAAGGAAAAAGGAATCGGCTTGCGGGAATTCCGCAGGCTTCATCAGCCCCATTGATCCGGTCATGTTGCGTTATTTGGTGATTTTTTAGTTAAAAGTGGCTTGATTTCCATCCGCTGTCTTGTTACCATTTATTAAATTTTGAATTTTCGAATCTGCCCGTGATGGATCCGGATCTAGGGGGACGGAGACATTCCAATCCCAACCGGAGTGAATAAAATTCATCCATCGATGCTTTTTGTGATTTAAGGAACGATGCCGGCCAAAAGGGGGATTGTTCCTGCCGCCAGGATTCTGATTCCGTTTTGGAAATTCGGAAAGCGGCGGCCTCTTTCACAGGTTTTCTCGATACCGGGAAACCGCACACTCATTTTTTCAAGGAGGGGAAGGACCATGCGAACGAATGTAAATTTTCTGTTGTCGTTTGTCCTGGCAACAATCCTGATCAGCCGCGTGTCCGCCCAGGGCACAGATCCGGGGACAGCCGACCTGAAGCACTCCTGGACATTCGAGGACGGGACCGCCAACGACTATGTCGGAGGCGCGAACGGCACTTTGGTGGGCGACGCCTCGATTGAGGACGGATCGCTGTTCAT